>JAYUFF010000717.1:0-1625 GCA_043738825.1 Schlesneria sp. | reverse complement strand
AGTCCCCCGACTTCTTCGACGAGGCGGTGGTCGACATGGACGGCACGCTGGTGGTCACCACCGGCGAGCGCAAAGAGGGCATGGACATCTCCTACAAGGGGGACTGGGGTTATCACCCGCTGTTGGTCTCGCTGGCCAACACGAAGGAGGTGCTCTCGATTACCAATCGCAGCGGCAATCGTCCCAGTCATGAAGGGGCGGCGGCTCAAGCGGACCGAGCCATCGCGTTGTGTCGTCGCGGCGGCTTTCGGAAGATCCGTCTGCGGGGAGACACGGACTTCACGCAGACCGCGCATCTGGACCGCTGGGATGCCGACGGCGTGGTGTTCCAATTTGGGATCGACCGCTCGCCGCCGCTCAAGGAATTGGCGGAAATTCAGGTGGAATCTGCCTGGATCACGCTCACGCGTCCTGCGGCGTACCAGGCGAAAGGGGCGACTCGCGCGCGGCCCCGCAACGTCAAGCGGCAGATCATCCGCGAGCGTGAGTTCCTGCACCTGGAACTGAAGAGCGAACAGCTCACCGAGTTCGTCTACCGTCCCACGAAGTGCAAAACGTGGTATCGCGTGATCGCCGTGCGGAAGAACATCTCGCGCGAGCAAGGCGGCAACGTGTTGTTCGACGAGGTCCGCTACTTCTTCTACATCACCAACGACCGGACGGCGTCGGCGGAGGAGATCGTGTTTGGCTGCAACGACCGCTGCGACCAGGAAAACTTGATTGCTCAACTGGCTGGCGGCGTGCGTGCCCTGTCCGCGCCGGTGGACAACCTCATCAGCAACGGTGCGTCGATGGTGATGACCTCGTTGGCCTGGACGCTCAAGAGTTGGGCCGCTTTGCTGTTGCCGGTCGAACCTCGCTGGCGCGAACAGCATCAGGCCGCGCGCCGCACGCTGCTGACCATGGAGTTCAAAACGTTCCTCAACGCGCTGGTGAAAATTCCCTGCCAGATCGTGAAGACCTCGCGCCGAGTGATCTACCGCGTGCTCGCCTGGAACCCGCACTTGCCGTGCTTCTTCCGCTTGTGCGCCGCTCTGCACTGCTGACGAAGTCACCCGGCGAGTGGGCCAACGACTCGCCACAAGAGCATCGGCCACGTCCGGCCGCCGCGCCCCGCTCCATCACCGACTTACCCACATCAAACACCCAATGAAGCACCGACAATCAAAGAAACTCCACAGCCGACCTCGGCCGACTGCTCAGATTGCGCCCAGTGCCCGATGCTGGAAAACCGAAAAGAGATCGCTTGTTTGAGGCCTAGTCCTGAACCAAGCGATGTTTTCGCGAGTGAGTTGATGAGAATTTGAAAAAGCTCGAAATCTTCCGAGGGATTCGCGTCTCTGAAGGGTGTGAACAAACTCTTCGATTCACGAGCACGGAGGATTTCGAGTGATGAGTAAGATCGCACGTCAGTTGGCGTCTCGCAAGCGGCGGATCAAGCGTCGGCTGAAGAAGACCAACGACAACAAGTATCGTCGGTTTGCGGAAGGAGCTGGGCCGGTGATTGATGTCGGCGCGGTCAAGTATGAGTTGGCGGACAAGGTGCGTGGCGTGGCGAATGGCGGCGTCGGGTTGATGTTGCGAGTCGCTCGCGAGGTGGGCTTGGTCGAGGCCCTCGATCGGCG
>JAYUFF010000716.1:0-4373 GCA_043738825.1 Schlesneria sp. | reverse complement strand
GGCATCCCCTGATTGAGGGCCTGCACCACGAAGTCGCGGTAGTGGAACGCCGAGGCCCGGTCGTAGTCGTGCTCGAACCCGTGGCTCTCGGCGAACCGAGCGAGGTCCAGCCAGCGACGGCCCCACCGCTCCCCGTAATGCGGATCGGCGAGCAACCGTTCGACGAGCCGCTCGTAGGCATCGGGCCGTTCATCGTGGACGAACTCGTTGACCTCTTCGGCGGACGGCGGCAGGCCGATCACGTCGAAGAATGCGCGGCGAATCAGTTCGGCGCGGCCGACCGTTGGATTGGGTGCGACCTTCGCCTCGTTGAGCTTCTGCAAGAGGAAGTGATCGACGGGCGAACCGACCCAGCCGCGCGCGTCCTCAACGACGGGAGGCGACACCTTCTTCAGTGGCTGAAACGACCAGAACGCTTTCAATTCGGGGTTGAGCTTGCGCTGAGTCCACGCCAGCGGATCGACCGGCTTCGCGGCGACCAGCGGCTCGTCATAGGGAGCACCGAGGTCGATCCAGGTCGTGATGGCCGCGATCTGTTTTTCAGACAGCCGGTCGTCGTCCTTCGGCATGTGCGGCTCCTGCCGGTGCGAGATCAACCGCGTGACGAGGCTCTTGTCGCCTCGCCCGACCACGACCGCCGGTCCGCGTTCGCCTCCCTGAAGCAGCCCCGCTTGCGTGGCGAGATTCAGCTTGCCTTCGGTCGCATCGCCGCCGTGGCAGTTCACGCACTTGTCTTTCAGAACCGCCCGCACGTCGGTCTTGAAGAGTTCCAGTCCCTTCATCCGCTTCGCCGCATGATCGGCCTCAACGCTCGCGGCCGATCCCGCCTGATCCGCCGCGCGGGCGAGCGACGAGAGAACAACGGCCATCAACGAGACCAGCAGCAGTCGCGGGGGTGAGCAAAGCATGGGAACTCACAGTCAGCAGGAGGGCGAAACCGGCAGGAGGTGGCATCGGGCGGATTCTATTCGATGCACGCGGCGTCGGCCACGACGCGCGACATGAAGCGCAGCGACCCGGACGCTGCGAGCGTCCGGGTCGCTGGAGGTTCGCCATCGCTGCATCGTCTTCATCTTTCTGCCTCGCTCTTTCTGTCTACCGTCTTGGGCAGTGCAGTAAGAGTTAGACAGAAAGAGAGAGGCAGAAAAATTGCAGCACCATGGATCAGGCGCGGACGGGCAAGAGTGCCCATCCGCCGACGCTCAAAACTCGTCCACGATTTCTCCGCCCGCTCGGGTTGCGAGCTTTTCCAGCGTGTCGGCGTCGATGTTCTGCGACACGAATCGAACCGAGCCATCTGCCAACAGCACATGGCACCCACCGACATGCGGGCTGCCGATGCCATCGGGGCCGTTGACGTAGGGCTTCGTCGTCAGAGCACGAATCGTGGACTTGCCTCCCTGCGCCCACGGGCCGCGCTCCTTGCCCACGCCATCGCTGACCATCACGGTGTTGCTCGTGCCATCTGTGATGTCACGCATCTTCGTCACGCGGTCGTAGCCGAAGATCCCCTTCTTGTTGTTCGCACATTTCTCCGTCGGTGCATCCTTGCCGACTCCCGCCCAGCCGACGTAATCGGTCGGTGCCGGATCACCCGCGTGGTGCGGTTCCGCTTGAGAAGGATTGCGAAAGACCATGACTTCTTTCGCGTTGAATGGCTGCTGTTTGTCTCCATCCCACGGAGCCGACTCGCGCAGATCGATCCCGAGCGCGTTGTACAGCGGAGCCTGATCCATGTACGGCAGGAGTTGGACCTGCCAGCTTTGGCGCTCCTCGGGTTTCAGTGTCTTGCTCGGGATCGTCCCCTGCGGGAAGTGATTGAACGTTTCGTGGAAGTTGTGCATCGCAAGGCCGATCATCTTGAGGTTGTTCTTCGACTGAGTCCGTCGCGCGGCCTCGCGGGCCTGCTGGACGGCGGGCAACAGCAGCGCGACGAGGACCGCCACGACCGCCACGGAACTGCCGTCGGCTCCGCTGATCAACGGGATCGCGGGAGCCGAACTGCGCGTCGTCCAATGGAGGCCCGTCTCATCGACCACGGCAAACGACACGTTCGGGAAGAGCGGCTTCACCACCAACTCGGCCGGCGGCAGATCGATCGCCGTCTTGGGCAGCGTCATCGGCGGGATCGCGCCGAATTGACTGGCCTGGTTGACTCCCGTTTCGGCCAATCCGATCAGGAAGGGAGCCGCCGCGATGAGACTGCGGAGCGTTTGACGGGGATAGGACACCGACACCGCCGCGAACTGCTTCGGCACGAAGGCGAGTGACTGCGCGGTCTCGGCATTCGGCTTCCACGACGGCAGATCGCCGCTGAGTCGCATCGCAAACGACTCGGCCGTTTGAGACGACGAGCCGATGCCCAGCCACTTGTCGTCGATGACGAGCGTCGGGTTGAAGCCGCCGCCGCCGAGCTGCAACGTGATGAGTTCCCGTCCGTGCTTCTCTCGGCGGACGACCGAGAAGAACTGCGGCGGGAGCTGCTCCGTGGCGTGATCGAGCAGTTTGTCCAGCGTCTCACGCAGCTTGGCCGCATCCTTCACCTGCAACGCGAGTCCATAATCGGCTCCGAAGATTGCCTGATTCAGGTCGGAGTAGGCACACTGCACCGGCCCGAGTGCCTCCAGCAGATCGTCCCGCAAGTTGCAGCCCAGGTACTCGGGCATCTGTTCGAGATAGCCTTCCACTTCCTCGGACGAACCCGGCGGACCGAACTTTGCGAGATTGCGCACCAGATCGAGTACCTCATCGTAGGTCTGCACCAGCGAAAGACTCTGGGCGAAGAAGCCGACGTTTTCGATCGGCAGCGGAGGAAGATCGGCCAGTGTCATCGTCGATTGACTCGACAGACCCAGCAGTCCGGTCCGAGGCCCCGGTGCGTCGATGTCCAGCGTGGACCAGAGGCTTCGTCCCTTGTAGCCCGACTGCATCCACACGGTGTTGACGGACGAGATGCCAATCGTTTTGAGAACCTGTCTCACCGTCTGCTCTCCGCCCGGCAGCGGGATGTCACCAAACCGAGACTGGATCGCGGCGAAGTTCACCCAGCCCATCGCCGTGCGATCGAAGTCCACTTTCGCGGCGAGCCGTTTCGCTTCAGCCGTCGAAGCAAAACTGGGGCTTGAGCCATCCGCGACCGCCACCGCCGACGCCACGGCATTCATTCCGATGGCGATGACCAGATGATCGCCTTCCGCCCACCAGCCGATCTCGACACCGGGCGTCTCGGGGATCAGCCCCTTCGTGACAGAACGCTTGCCAATTTTCTCGGTCTTGAGTTCCGCCCCCAGACCAACCGAATCGGCCAACTCATGCAGCACTCCCGCGTGAGGCCCGGCGTCATGCGCCACAATCACCGCATAGGGCAGAGTCGGTCCCTGACCTTCCGGAAGAGCAATGGCCACTGAGGCACCGTGTTCCGACAGAAACTCCCAGATCGTGGCCATCGTCGAAGCGCGCTCATCGGGAAGCTGCTCGATCACGCTCGTCACGAGTTTCGACAGCGTATCGAGCAGCCCGCTCTTGCGAAACGCCTCATACGCGGCGGTCTTTTCCCACGCGGCTTGATGCGCGAGGTCTCCGTCTGCGGTGGCGTAGATCACCGTGCCCGCTGGCAACAGTTCATTCGGCTTGAGTGCTGCGCCTCCCGCTTGTCCCCACGACAGGCTCCAACTCAGAGCCAAGATGCCGATCACAGCCAATCCACCACCACCCAGCACGATCCGTCTGATGCTCTTCATGGAATGTTCCTGTTTACTTGAGGTTGTCGTCTTTGCTTGAGGCTGTCGTCGTCTGTCTGAAACTAGCCCGACGCGCGAGCGAGGGCTTCACTTGAATCGAAGTGCAGCCCTCGCTCGCGCGTCGGGCTGGTTTTTGAAATCGGAACGGCCTACTCCTTGCGCAGCCGCTTGCCGAGCTTGTTGATCGCGTCGCCGCAGTCCTTGCGGGCCGCATTGAAACCGGCAACGGTCACATCGGCCTGCTTGAGGTAGTCCAGAATGATCGCCTCGGCCGCCGCGATCTCGCGGCAGACTTCCGGGACTTCGGTCGCGATCTCCGTGGGAATCGTCGTGACGCCGTTGAGGTCTCCGTGCAACAGATCGCCCGGATAGATAGTCATCCCGCCAACCGTGATCGGCACGTTGATGTGGATGATGTGGCAATAGCCGTGAGCGGCGATCGCTCCGTTGGTGAAGGCCGGGAAACCGAGGCCCTCCACCTGCGCGAGGTCTCGCCCCGTCCCGGACGTGATCAGGCCCTGTGCTCCGAACCGCTTGTACGTCGAACACATGACCTCGCCAAACGTGGCTGATGCGCACGGCTCGTCCAAGTCTTGAAAGATGAGCACCGGCGGACCGGGAATCGCCGAGAAG
>JAYUFF010000715.1:0-1632 GCA_043738825.1 Schlesneria sp. | reverse complement strand
ATCAGATCGAATGACTGACGACTAACCGGATTATTCACACCTCAGCGAAGATCCGAGACGACGTGTGCGATTGAAGCCTGACGCGCAAGCGAAGGGTTGTCGCGACAAGTCCTTCGCTTGCGCGTCAGGCTTCAATGCGACCATGAATCGTGGGTAGCCGAAACTCACGACACCGGCACCGCGTCGTCGATCACGAGCCGGGCCTTGCCGCTCAGGCGGGCACCCCAGGTCAACAGGCTCGGCCAGCGACGAATGAACGGAACGGTCGCGGCGACCAACTTGGGGCGCATTGCCCAGTGAGCGACTGCGGCGGCGGCTCGAATGCGCGGGGCAAAGCAGCGCCGCCATTCGGCTTGATAGAGGCGACCGACTTCATCGGCGACGCGACGTTCGTGCAATTGAGTTCGTGTGGCGATCAGTCGTTGAGTCAACAACCACGCCGACTGCATGGCCATACTAATCCCTTCGGCCACGACGGGATGAGCCTCACCCGCCGCATTTCCCACGACGAAGAGGCCGTCTCGATAACACGGGCGGAGGCCGGGTCGAATGGGACCGGCCGACAACCACGGTTCATCTCGAATCGCCCGGTCGAGCACGGGCCGCAGCACCGGGCACGAGTCGAGAATGTGCTGCAACACCGCCTCACCGGCCGTTTCTCCGTCAGCACGCTGCAACCGTTCGAGCCGTCCGCGCCGGAGGCAACACGACAGGCTCACCTGGCCGTGATCGCAATGGACCATGCCGCCATATCCGTCGGCGAAACTTAGGAGCGGCATCAGACCCGGCGGCAACGCCGCTTCGCGAAAGTGAGCCTTGAACGCCAGCAGGTCATCGGGGCGCGAGGCAACCTGCTGCGGCTGCGTCACCAGCGGACCCAGCTCCCACGAACCGTGAGCCGCGATCACCAGACCGGCCCGCAACTCGGACGACTGCCGCGTCTCTTGCGATTCGATACGACAGACGTACTCGTCGCCATCGCGAGTCAATTCCGCACAGCGCCACGGTTGCCGCACATCCACACCCCGACTCGCCGCGCGAGCCAACAGCAACGAGTCGAGATGCTCGCGCGACAGCGCCCGCCCCCACGGGCCGTCGCGCGGCATCGGCCTCGGCAGATCGGCCTGCACGCTGGTCCCGCCGACAAAAATCGCGGTCTGCGTTACGGGAGGACCGGCCATGTCGGCGAAGGCTTTGGCCAAGCCCAGCATTTCGAACAGCGGCCAATTCGTCGCCGACAGATACTCGCCACAAACCTTCCGTCGCGGGAAGACCTTCCGCTCCACGAGAACCACCGACCAACCGGCCTCAGCCAAAAGCAGGGCCGCTGTCGCTCCTCCCGGACCACCACCAATCATCAGCGCATCACAGGCATTCGCCGGCGTGGTCAGCATAATTTCTATTTTCCCGTTCGACGCACTCGGCATGAGCCACTGGCTCTACTCCAATGGCACTCACTTTGTCACCAGCCTCATGAGCGGCAAGGCGCTAGCCGCCGGTACTTGTGTGTGATCTCGATGTCAGGACACCGGTGGCTAGTGTAGTGCCGCACTCAGATGGGATCTTATCTTCACTGCGTTTTCGGCCAACATTGGCCAGCCATCTTGGGATATCTCACGGTTTTGCATGTAA
>JAYUFF010000714.1:0-4392 GCA_043738825.1 Schlesneria sp. | reverse complement strand
GGAGGTCTGCTGCGCAGGGAGACGGCCGGCGAGAAGCAACGGTTCAACGATGGCGCAGTCCGTGACGACGACCTCGTCGGCGACAAGGCGTGTGTCGCCCTTGGTGAGCTTGCACTGCACCACAACATCGGCGTTCCGGGCCATTCCTTCGATGGTTTGCGGACCAGCGAAGTCCACGGGCGCCCGAGGGAATCGGTACACCGCGTTCGGATGCTCGCGGCCGAACTCCCGTACGCGGTCACGGAGCGTCTGCGCAGACAAGGCCGAACCAACAACCGCGACGAGAAGTGCGACAGTGGCAAAACCTCTCATGATGTGAGCGTAGCAGACTTCAAAATTCGCGCCGGCACGTATTTGCACACGCCGGCTGGGTCTGTGTGGACTTCAACATCAAGGGCGCTCCACCCTTCCCGCGCGACAGGGAAGCAGTCGTGATCAGGGCAAACTCCGACACCTCCTTGAGGTTCTCGATGACCGTGGCCACGGGCCAGATAGGTTCCCTTGAACACCCAGGCGCCGCTCACCTTGCCGGGGATGCTCGCGACTGCGGGACACTGGACCAGTTCAAGCACGGCCATGGAGCGATCTCCTTCAGTTTCAAGCCTACGGGATATCGGTCGGGCCGTCATCCGAGATCAGGCCACAGCGCGGATGGCCTCCAATTGGCGCAGCCAGCTGACCGTGCGGTTCCAACTCGCGAAATTTAGGGTCACCAGCTCCAACTGTCTGATTTCAAACGGCCGGAATCTCGACCCCAAATGATCAATCGAACCGATCATCGGCGTTACCTTAGCGGCTTTGTGAGCCCAAGCGCGGTGCGGATCGCGGTGAGGTGAGCGGCGCCGTTCGATGGTTCGTCGGCAGCGTCTCGATCGAACTCGGCGAGTAGCGCCTCCAGCCGCTCACGGCCGCCGGCCGTTCGAGCGGCTGACGCGGCGTCTTGTTCCTCAGGGCCGGCACCCGCGTGTCAAGCCAGCCTTCCCATTGCTCGCGAATCATCGCTTCCTGAATCGCCTGCAGCTCCGCGGAGGGCTCGAGCGCCGACTCGTCCTGCCGCTCGCCCGCCGCACGTTGGCGCGCGCGCTCCTCGATCGCCTCCAACGGATTTACACGGCGGTGTTGATGAGCGCGGCTGTTCGGCTCAGGCGCTTGCTGATCTCGCGCTTCAGCCGATCGGCGCGGCGGGCAGAGTTCACGTCGGCCACCACACGGCCCGCCTCGATCCGGATGGTTCCCAGCACGTTAAGGGATCTCAGTCGCGCCGTCACGTCGCGGTCACGCAGCGTCTCGGAGGCCGACCCCTGTCGCTGCGGGCACACTCTGCCCTGAACTCAATCAATCCGCCCTCCGGCGAACCCGGCGCCGGTTCACCCCGAGCGGCGGCCGTCGAGGAGAGACGATGTGCTTCTCGATGAGAACGCGGGGGAAACGATTGATCACGCTCGTTCGCTGTTCATGGCTCAGACAACGAACTTGTACCCCAGTCCGAAGATAGTCACGATGTGGCGTGGCTTGCGAGGATGCGTCTCCAACTTTTGTCGCAAGATCGCGACGTGAACATCGACGGTCCTGGTGGACGGCATCGCATTGTAGCCCCACACTTCGTTCAGCAATTCGTCGCGCGAGATCGTCGCCCCGTGGTGTTTGACAAAATAGGTCAGCAGCGTGTACTCGCGCGCAGTCAGTTCGACCTTGGTTCCACCTCGGGTCACGTCAGCCCGCCGGTAGTCCACGACGACGTCACCAAACTGGAAGATCTGGAGGTCGGTCTGAGGGACGCGGCGGAGCAACGCCTGCAGCCGCGCCAGGAGCTCGCTGATCTCGAAAGGCTTGGCCAAGTAGTCGTCCGCTCCGAGCTTGAGGCCGATGACGCGATCGACAAGTTGGGCCCGCGCGCTCAACATCAGGATCGGCGTGCGCACGCCGCGTTCTCGCAGCGTTTGACAGACGTCCAACCCGTCGCGGCCGGGCAGCATGCCGTCGAGGATGATGACATCGAACGTTTCGGACGACGCACGTGCAAGGCCTGCGTCTCCATCCCGCTCGGAATCGACGCGATATCCTTCCGTCTCGAGACGATCGGAGAGCGTGAACAGCAGACTCGGTTCGTCATCGACGATCAACACGTGTCGAGGCAGGGCCAGATCGGGACCTGGAAGCATTCTGCGCGCGAAGCGTTCAGACGCGGCGGAAGTCAATGCCGTCTGGTGCCGGGAGCGCGCCCACGTCAGGGGCGCCGTCCCTCACGGGACTGTCGACGTGCGTGCCAATCGGTAAATGAATCAAGAAGGTCGCTCCCCTGCCTGCTGAGTTCAGGACATCGGCCCGGCCGCCATGGGCCATGACGAGTCGCCTGACCAGATGCAATCCCAAACCACTGCCTTGGACACGTTGCTCCAGAGCGGCTCGTCCGCGAAAGAACGGCTCGAACACGTGTTCACGTTCATATGCGGGGATTCCCGGGCCGTTGTCCTCGAACGAGAGCAGCAGTTCCGACTTTTGTCGGTGCACTTCCACCGAGATCGCGATCTGCACCTGGGGCGGACGCCCGCCGTACTTCAAGGCGTTGGCCAGGATGTTCTGCACGCACGCGCGCAGCGCAAGAGGATCACCAAGGACCGTGGGCATACCGGCCCCCACGGTCACTGCAATTTCAGCCTCGGCCTGCTCTGCACGCGCCGACGCCGCCACTTCTTCGACGAGCGCACCGATGTCGACGACGACACGCGATCCGATGGGTTGCCCGGCGCTGATCGCCGCAAATTGAAGGACCCTCTCGACTGTTTCTCGCAATCGCTGCGCTTCGGTCTGGATCGTGGCGCCGTACCGACGGATGCGTGACGCGTCAGTCACGGTGCCGTCGGCGAGATTCTGCGCGGCCAAATGGATAGCCGAGACAGGCGTCCGCAGTTCGTGGGACACGCCGGCGACGAATTCAATCTGCTGCTGTGCCAGGCGGTGTGCGCGGCGTGTGGTGACCGCGATCAGTCCCACGGCAATGCCCATCAACGAGAGGATACCCGAGCTGATGAGAAGATTCCGTCGTCGGACATCGTCGACCGCTTTCTGCAGCGATCCGCTCCGATGCCGCGCGACCATGACCCACTCGTCACCCCCGTCACCGGCGTGCCTTCCAACGGCTCGAACGGACCCGGAGCCGTTCGAAGGGGCGCCGTCTTTGCGCGACCAACGGTCGCGGCTCATGCCGGCGCGAAGCGCAAAGAGTTCTTGCCTGCCCTCGGGATGCGTGACGACTTCGTCGAGCGTAGTATTCCGATCGGCGTACACGACATCGACCGGCAACTCACGAGTGACAATGGCCACGCGAAAATCAGATTCCGGTGTGGGGCCGAAATACCGCTCCACGATTCTGGGCACAAGCTCGCTGCGCAGCCAGTGATCGTTCAAGAGCACCAACGCCACACCGGCCACACCGTTTCCATGATCGTGTATATCCCGGTCGTCCGTGTCATCTCGTCGGCGACCGTGGTAGCCGCTCCCCTCGCCGAGCGGGAGCACAATGACCGACTGACTGCCATGCGCGGTGCGGACGATTCGGGAGAGCCTCTCGGCGTCATGCGACGACCCGCCGCGTACGACTCGCGCGATCTCCTGACGCAGGTCCGCGAACTCTGCCGGCCACTCGGTGGCCGAGCACGACCCCGCGCTCACATCGCATCGGGTCAGCGTGAGTCCAGCGTCATGCCCTGAAGGTCGTTGGATGTACAGCACTTCCCTGACCGGCTGAGACGCGGGCGCACCGGTGGGCGAAGCGACGGCAGTGGAATCGCCCGCTGCAGGGACTCTGCCCGACACCAGACCCTCGACGTCCAGCTGGCCCACAGCGCCGGCGACCTCGTTGTCCAGATCGCGGGCGACGCCGCTCATGGCGTTGAGAAGCGCGCGTTGAAGCCGACCGCGTTCGTTCTCACTGATTTGACCGAGCCATCGGTACTGGGCAGTGGCCAGCACCGGCAACAGCGCCAACACCACCGCAGCGAGAACGGTCGTAGCGCTCGGTCGGAATTTCTTGAGTGCCACAGCGCATCGTAGCACTCGCCCTGGCGTCCGTTCCCCGGCGGGCCAATATCTTTACAATCCTTACAAGTTTTTGCACGGTCCTAAACACTTGCCCGAACTGCTGTCGTCTAATCGATCCAAGTCGATTCGAGACCAGCGGGCTTCCAGTGAGGTGGTTGAATGCGTAACATGACTGTGGTGAGGCTGCTCATGAAAACAGTGCTGGCGATTGCGGCGGTCGCGGCGGTGACGCTGGTCAACGTGGATCGGGTGTGGGTCGCGCCCCTCCTGGCGCAGGATCGCGTGGCGACGCTGATCACGCAGGTGCGCACCGCGCTTGGTGGCGAACAGAAACTCGCGGCGGTGAAAGCG
>JAYUFF010000713.1:0-1635 GCA_043738825.1 Schlesneria sp. | reverse complement strand
TTTGGAAAGGATGCCATGACCAACCAATTCCGAAATCCGAAGAGCCTGACCCCTGACCTTGAGCCGCGATCGCCGATGTCGGCCCATCTCGTCGGCGTGTGCGGCGCGGGGATGAAGGCGCTCGCGGAGTTGCTCGATGGACTCGGTTGGCATTTGTCCGGCTCGGACCTCTCGCCAGCGACGGCGGCGATTGAGGCACTCGCGCGGCGCGGCCTGACGTTTCATCAGTGGCACTCGGCGGCGCATGTGCCACTCGATGTCGAGTGCCTCGTCTACAGTCCGGCCGTCGGAGTCGAGAACCCGGAGCGGATTGAGGCGGCGCGGTGCGGAGTGCCTCAGTGGTCATACAGCCAAATGGTTGGCCGGTTGATGCAGACTCGCACCGGCGTCTGCATCGCGGGAACTCACGGGAAGAGCACGACGACGGCGATGGTCGGGTGGGTGTTGACTCACGCGGGGCGAGATCCGTCGGTGTTGGTCGGGGCGGAGTTGGGGAGCGGAAGGGTGGCGGGGTCTGACCAATGGAAAGGCCCCGAGGCTCATCGCTCCGGGCCATCGCTTCGCTCTGACCCAGACACATGGCAAAGAGCAGAACCCCTCACCCTAGCCCTCTCCCCGCAGAGCCGGGGCGAGGGGACAGGAGGAAGCCCCCTCACCCTAACCCTCTCCCCCGAAGACGGGGGAGAAGGGACAGGAAAGAAGACGGACCTCGATTCGTTCATCCAAACGCATCGCAGTGGATGGGCCGGGGCGGGCGAGTTGTTTGTCGTCGAGAGTTGTGAGTTCCAGCGGAGCTTTCTCGATTTCCAACCTCGTTACGCCGCGATCTTGAATGTCGAGCCGGACCACTTCGATTGCTTTGCCGATCTCGCCACTGTCGTTCAGGCATTTGACGAGTTCGCCCAACGAGTCTCGCCCGACGGAGTGCTGGTGGTGCGAGGCGACTGCGCCGCAGCACTCAACAGCGTGCGGCACGCAAGCGTGAAGGTCGTCACGTTTGGTGTGGCCTCGAATTGTGAGTGGCAGGCGGACGAGATCCGTCACGCGGCGGAGGGCGTGCGGTTTCGAGTCGTCTGTCACGGTCAGGCGTTGGGCGAAGTCGAGTTGCATCTGCATGGAGACCACAACGTGGAGAACGCGCTGGCGGCGGCGGCCCTTTGCGCCGAGATCGGGTTGTCGGCCGCAGAGATCAGCGCCGGGCTGCGGTCGTTTCCGGGAATCCGTCGGCGGTTTGAAGTGGTCGGCGAGTGGAACGGGATCACGCGGATCAACGACTACGCGCATCATCCGACGGCGGTGCGAGCCACCTTGAAGACAGCGCGTCGGGTGTTCGGATCGCGTCGCATCTGGTGTGCCTTCCAGCCGCATCAGGTGTCTCGCACGCTGGCTCTGATGGATGAGTTTTCGGCGAGCTTCGATGAGGCGGATGAAGTCCTCATCGCGCCGGTGTTCGCGGCGCGAGAGCGCGTGACCGACGAACCGGTTCGCGCGTCGCAGGAACTGGCTCGTCGCATCGCCTCGCGCGGCGTGTCGGCACGGTTCGTCGAGTCCCTTGACCGAATCGTGACAACCGTAGAGGATGCGGCCCGACCCGGCGACGTGTTGATCGCGATGGGCGCAGGCGATATCGAACGG
>JAYUFF010000712.1:0-1639 GCA_043738825.1 Schlesneria sp. | reverse complement strand
GCCGCTCAAATCGACCGGTGCGTTCCGAAGACTCCACGCACCCTACAAGAATTCCGTCACTGATCCTTGTGATCGATGACGTTCGTTTCGAGGAACCGCGCCAGCTTGTAGAAGTCGCTCTCCTTCTTGATGAAGCGCACGATCGTCTTCAGTGTCGCGGCTTCGACGAGATCGGTAAACGGAACGTAGCGCAGTTCAAACTGGCCCTCGACCGAGACCATTACGCCCGACTGGCCGTCTTCCACGAGAGCGCGATATGCGCCGACACCAAGCTGGCTGCCGAGGATCACATCGAAGGCGATGGGACGGGTGCAGCGAGTTTCATAGCCGAGTTGCACGCCGTTCACTTTTCGCTTGCGCTTGGTCTGAGCTTCAAACTCCTTCGCGACCAGCTTGGCCAGCTTCTTGCCGAGATCCGCTCCCGCGACGGCAATGTGGCCGAACGGGTCGTACTCGACCTCGCCGAGCAGGTCCATCGGCAGCTTCTCCGCCAAACCTTCGGCCAGCACCAGCACGCCGAACTCTTTCCCTTCCTTCTCCTCGCGGTAGCGCATCGTCGCGACGAGTTTCTTCACAACCTTGTCCACGATCATGATCGTGCGAGTTTCCATTTCACCCGTCTTCGGGTTCTTAACCTGTTCCGTGGTGAGCAGGCTTTCATCGAGGTCTTCGATGCTCATGACGAGGCTCGCCTCACTGGCGATCGCCGCACCGTAGGCCAGCCAGCCGGCGCTGCGTCCCATCGACTCGACAATGAAGTACGCGCGGCCCGCCTCGGCGTCGGCCAGCAGGTTGCGGATCTCACCCGCCATCTGTTCGACCGCCGAGAAGAAGCCGAAGGTAAAGTCGATGCCGTTGTAGTCGTTGTCGATCGTCTTCGGGACGTGAACGACGGGAATGCGCGGCAGGTCGGCGGGCAGCGTGTCCTGGAAGACCTTGATCTTGTACGCAGTCCGTAGCGTGTCGTCGCCGCCAATCGACACGAGCGCGTCGATCCCCAGCGACCGCAGTCCGTCGTAGACCGTTCGCAACTTGGCGGTCTTCGCGGTGTCATGCAGATCGGCGGGAGTATCGACTCCCTTGCCGGGGTTCTCGCGCGCGGTGCCGATCATGATCCCGCCGGTGCAGCGCGTGCGACGCAGTTTGTCTGGAGTCAGCCGGATGAAGTCGCGGCCCTCTTGGAGACCCGCTTCCGGCGTGTAACGGACCAGTCCCGCATAGCCGTGCTTCATCCCATAGACTTCGATCCCGGCCTTGATGAACGACGCGGCCGCCGTCGAAATGACGGCATTCGCGGCGGGAGCCGGTCCTCCCGAAAACAGGATCGCAACCTTCTTGATTTTCGACTTGCTGACAGACGCGGGCATGAAACAAAACTCCTTCGCCGACTCTCGGCGGACAGGGTGAGACCGGACACTGGCTGATGAGCGAAACAACCGCTGTCGCGGCCGAGGCGAATTGTGAGCAGCCAGCATCACGCGAGCAAGCCTTGCGACGAAACGATCAGCCGATGCCGATTTCGCAGCGCGAGATCACTCAGTCGGAGAGGGCTGTTTCGCCTGATCCGGCTGGAGACGAGCGGTAGTTCGCGGGAACAGACCGATCGGCACGTAAACGTCCTTCCATTGGCCATCTTCAA
>JAYUFF010000711.1:0-1644 GCA_043738825.1 Schlesneria sp. | reverse complement strand
CTGAAAGGCTCATCACGCGGAGCGATGATGGCTACTTTAAACCGACTCCCAAAGCTCGACTCGTTCACAACAACCATTGACGATGAAGAACTTCATCTTCATTTTCCTCCCACCTCCACTGTGCCGATCGCCGGAACCTTCCTGACTTCGATGATGCTGATCGTCTGTCCCGGCATCACGCGCTCGTTGCCGACGATCACCACTTGTTGATCGGGAGTAAGTGCTCCCGTCACGACGATCCAGGCTCCGTCGGCGATACCCAACTCGACGGGAACGAACTTCACTTTCGAGGACGGTTTGGGGCCGGGGGCTTTCGGGTCGAGTGCCGCCAATTCTTTCTCATCGAGTGGCACCACGACCGACACCACGGGCGACGGGCCTCCGAGCACGATGGCATCTTTCGGGACGAGCAGGCTGTCTCGCAGTTCGCCCGTCGGGAGTGTGACTCGCGCCAACATCCCCGACTTCAGCACCGGCCCGTCTTCGCGAATGATGTTCTTCACGCGGACCTTCACCGGAAACGTGCGCGACCGCATGTCGGCTTGAGGCGTGATGATCGAGACCACACCGACGAAGATCGAACTCTTCAACGCGGGGACTTCCACACGCACGGTCGTTCCGACGCGGACGTGTTCGATGTGCGTGTCGAGGACATGCGCCTCGATGTCGATCTCGTCGAGGTACACCACTTCGGCCACGACCTGCCCCTTCGTGACCCACTCGCCGATCTCGGTCTTCTCGGCAACGATGTAACCGTCAAACGGCGCGATCATCGTGTGCTTCTTGAGCTGATCCTCAAGCTGTTGCACCAGCGCGGTCTGCTCGGCGACGCGCGCCTTGGTTTGTTCGATCTTCTCGTCGCGCGGCCCCTGCTTCATCAACTCGTGAGCCAACCGCTCGGCTTGATACGTCTGCTCGGTCGCCACCGCCGCCGAACGATCATCTTCCAATTGCTCCTGCGTGCCGATCTGCCCTTTCTCGAAGAGCGCCATTGATCGCTTCAGTCGCTGCGCCGAGTACTCGCGTCGCGCACGGGCAGCCTCCATTCTCGCGGCGACCTGCTCGACCTCCTCTTTGCGCCAGCCGTTCTTCAATTCGCGAAGCTCTTCCTCGCGGAACTTGAGTTCCGCCTGAGCCGCCACGATTTGCAGTGAGATCGTTTCGGTCAGCAGCTTCGCCAGCGGCTGGCCCTTCGTCACCCGATCGCCTTCGTTGATCGGGTACTCGGTGACACGACCATCCACGGCCGTCCCGACGGCACTCTTCTTGAGCGGCATCACCGTCCCCACAAACGACTGGCCGGTCGCCACCTGCTTCTTGATCACGGGCGAGACAATCACCGGCGCGACGCGATTCTGAGCGAATGCCTCGCGCGGGACGGTCAGCGTCACCAGCGAAAAACATCCAAACAGCAGAGACTTGAGCAACAGAACGACTCTGTTCATGACGACGGGTTCCAACGGAGGGCGAATCGGCGGGAGCAGTCCAAGGCGGGCCTGAAGATACCACGAGCCCAGACCGTTTGCCTCTCTTCATTCCATAGGGTCAGGGCCATCGCCTTGTTGAATCTGGGAGATTGGGTGCCACGGTCACGGAGCTGCGACGTGGCCGTGAGATTGGGAATCAGCCGTTCACGTCCGCGCA
>JAYUFF010000710.1:0-4422 GCA_043738825.1 Schlesneria sp. | reverse complement strand
GCCCCGTGGAGTCCGCAAAAGGTCATCATCTGCCACAACGAGCCACAGGCCATGAGCGCCGCCAGGTGGACACAGCGCGGCTGCCGTTGGAACACGGTGGCCAGTCCGTAGAACGCGGTGGCTTCGGCGAAGAAGACGGCCAGCGCCAGGTTCAGATAGGCATGGCCCACCTGACCCGGACCGAAGCCTGTGAACGCGGATGACAGTGACGAGATCAGCATCACTCCCGTCGCCGCGTGCGCGACCCACGTCAGCGATCTGGACAGCGAACGGTCGCCATACAGCCTCGCGGCGATGAGGTAGGCGATCGGGATCAGCATCATGACCGGAGCGTGTTCCTGCCACTTCTCACATCCGAGTGCGGCCAGCGCGGCGACGGAGGCGACCATCGCGGACGCGGCGGCCGCGAAGTGATATGAGGTCGGCAACCAGTGCGCCGAGTCGCGATGCAGATAGGCCCCGACTCGCGATGCGACCGCAGCCAGCAGCATTGCTCCGACATAGCTCCAGTGGTGCGGATTGTGGCGAGCCAAACTCACAGGCAGGCCGAAGAACTGGAAGTACGCGACCAGTCCCAACATCACCGGCAGCAGGCCGAGCAACAGGCCGAACAGCGGCAATGTTCGCGTCAGCTTTTGGTCTCGAATCAGGAACGATTGGCCGATGTTGACCGCCAGCGATGTCATCGCGAGGACGGCAATGATCGCGTCCACCTGAAGATTGAGGTTCAGCATCTTCACGCCGAGGATTTCGGCCCACAGCAGCGTGAACGCGGCGAGATGAATGAGGCTCCCTTGCCGCTTCACGACGAGGTCGGAATAGACGTAGGCGTAAGTCGCCGCCAACACCAGGCACAGGGCGATCCAAACCTGCTCGTGACAGATGGGTGACGGCGTGGCATGCCACGCCTCGAAGACCGGTTGGAACCACACGGCGTAGAGCCAGTCGCCGGTCAACTGTGCGATGAACACCAGCATCAGCCCCGACGCCAGCAACACATGGCCGGAATGAAAGAACGCCATTCCAAACCGCTTCCGGCTGAACGGTCCCTCGACCTCGCCAAAGGCCCGTTCGACGTGAATGGCGGCCAGTCCCAACAGGACCAGCATTGTTGCGGGTGACGCTATCTCCCAGAACATTTGTGGAGACGGCGGCCAGTCGGCCAGGATCAACAGCCCCGTCATCGCCACTCCGCCGCAGAAGACGTAGACGAAGACTTCGTCCTTCAACAGCCAGGCGGATGCCGCATAGAGCGCGCTGATCACGACGGCCGCGACCCACAGATGACCATCCAGCGTGATCAGCGAGTTCGTGCTGTAGTACCACAGGTTGAGCGGCATCACGAGACAGGCCAGCAGCGTCAGCGCCTTGCCAACAAGCTGGTAGCGGGTCATTCGGATGAGGCTCCAACCACAGATCAATACGGCGAGGTTAGCAACTCCCATCGCGCCGGCCATGACCGGCGGCGTGAAGTAATTGTTAATCCACAACAGGATCACCAGTCCCATGACCATCAAGGCACCGCCAAGCCCGAGCAACCACTGAATGCTGCGGGGGTCGAGCAGAATCTCCATGATGTTGCGGCGCGGCTGTGACACAGTCGGCTCAGGTGCAGACCGACGTGAATACGCGGAAGCGGGCTTTTCGCCGGATGGTTGCGCCGCACCTGTCTCCGACGTACTGTCACTCCGTCTCGATTCAGACCACTGGTTCAAAATACTTGGAAACTCGCGCATCGACGCGCGCGAAGGCTGATCTACCGAACTCTCCGGCAATGCCGACGCAGTGACCGTCACACCATCCTGAGCCAATCGCCGTACACACGAACTCGACCGCTCGCGAGCCTCCTCTTGAAGAGCATGAGTCTGGTTGAGCGTCAATTTCCCCGCGCGTTGCAGCCGTGGTAATTCCTGTGCCAGGAACTTCCACAGCCGCAGGGCTCGCACGTTCGGTAGCTCGTTCGGCTGCAAAGGCAGGATGTCCGGAACACTCGGCACCTCAGCCTGTGCTTGCGCCAGCCGGAGGTACTCCTCGCGCCGCTTGCGCCACTCGCCAACGATCGGCTCCGTTTGAAACGGCTGCAACTCCCCTTGGTCAACAGCCCGCTTGACCCATTCCTCCGCACGATTCAACGTCGAGATGAGCGGTTCCCATGCAGGCGACATCGGTGAAGATGATGAACTCATTTGAGCATCTGCCTCGTAAAGTTGTGGAGGAATTGAAAAACGTTGCGCCGCTCGGCCGCTGTCAGCTTGAGCGGCAGCGGCCGGAATAGGAGAGCGACGGAAAATGAGGCACTGACAGGCTGGGCTCGACCGGCATCACGATGGAACGCGACAACGGCAGAATCCTACTCAATATGCACGGCGACAACACATGTTGCTCGCCCAGCAATTCAGGCGGACGATTGAAGGCGATATCACGCCAACGAGAATGTTTTTTGAATTTGCCGAGAAGTTTGCCAATCGCCGGGTGGCCCAGACGCGGCCTTGGGCGTCTGGGTGCCTTGGCACAAGAGGTTAATGCCAATCGAGTGGCTGAACTCTTCCCTCTTGTCGCACTGCGACCCGGACGCTCAAAGCCGCGTTCGAGCCACCCAAGGCCAATGCCTTTTTGAAGTTGGACAGGATGTAGGGTGGGACCAGCAGCGCTTCGCCGCGCCGGCCCACCATGATTTCTCGACGTTTCCAAATGGTGGGCCGGCGCTCGAAGCGAGCTTGTCCCACCCTACGATGAAAAAGGCGGGACACCCAGCGTTGCCGAATTGGAATTGAGCCGCATGCCAAATCTGGCCACCCACTGTTTCAAGAATCTGCCGAATGGACTCGTCACGGTGAGGCCGGGTACTCAAAAGTGTCGAGAGACATCCCGAGCGCCATGCAAGATGCGGATGATTGCCACTTCGTCTGCCTCGACCGCGTAGTAAATGACGTAGGGTCGAACGGGAAAGTTGCGCAGATCGGGCTTGAGTTCGGGACAGGCTTCGCCAATCAACGGCTGCCGGGCGAGCATGTCAAACCGCTCGACGAGGCGCGCGACCAGCTTGTCTGCTGCGGCCACGTTGTCGCCCGCGATCTGAAACCAGATGTCGTCGAGATCGTCTCGCGCGGGGTCGGTCAGAGACCAAGCCATCAGGGTCGTCCCTGTGTTGCCTGCAACCGTTCCCGGCCACGCCGTTGAACATCGTCGATCAACGCGTGACGATCCGCATCGGTTCGGATCGTGGTGACCTCGCCCCGCTCATAGGCACTCGTCCCGATCTCGATTTCGCCGCGCAGGCGATCCAACTGACGTTCCCGCTCTTGAAGCAGTCGCACGGCTTCCGAGACCGCCTCATCCGCAGACGCATATTTCCCGCTGGCAACTTCGGCCTGAATGAAGGCTTCCAAATCGGACGGAATGGTCGCAAGCATTGAGAATGACTCCTTGAAGGTCGAGACGTAGCGTACCCCACCGCCGCCAACGAGGTCAAAGCCTGTTCCGGCAAGGTCCACGGCTCCGTCCAGATTGACGTTGCGCAGAATGTAGGGTGGGACCAGCGGCGCTTCGCCGCGCCGGCCCACCATGATTTCTTGACGTTTCCAGATGGTGGGCCGGCGCTCGAAGCGAGCTGGTCCCACCCTACTTTGAAAAAGGCAATGGCCCTGCGGGCCACCCAGCCGAACGTGCGGTCGGGGACGCCGACGATTCTCCCGCACTGCTCACGCCATGATGAAGAAGGGGTCGGGCGTTCAAATTTCAAAATTGGCCGATCGATGGGTTCCAATCATCACCTCGATGTCACGGCCAATTTTGAAATTTGAACGCCCGACCCCAAAACAGCGCAACACACGAACAGAGACGCACGTCCAAGAGTGGCCATTCTCCCGCACTGTTTACGCCACGATGGCGTCGATGACGTGGCCGTGGACATCGGTTAGGCGGCGGTCGATGCCGTTGTGGCGGAAGGTCAGTTTGGTGTGGTCGATGCCGAGCAGCTTCAGCATCGTGGCGTGGAGGTCGTAGACCTGCGTGGGGTTGTCGCGGTCGAGTGGCTTGTAGCCCCATTCGTCGCTCGGGCCGTGAGTGATCCCGCCCTTGATGCCTCCTCCCGCGAACCAGTTCGTGAAGACGAACGGGTTGTGATCGCGGCCCTTGCCGGATTGAGCACACGGCATCCGGCCGAACTCGGTGGTCCAATGGACGATCGTGTCGTCGAGCATCCCGCGCTGCTTGAGGTCTTGGATCAGAGCCGCCGCCCCGCGTGCCATGCCGAGCGACAGCGGGCCGTGATCGCGTTCGATGTCTTCGTGTGAGTCCCAGTTTCGCCGAGGGAAGCCGTTGTCGCAGCCCGACCAAACCTGGACGAAACGCACTCCCCGCTCCAGCAGCCGCCGCGCGATCAGGCACTTGCGTCCGAAGATGTCAGTCTCTTCGAGGTCG
>JAYUFF010000709.1:0-11732 GCA_043738825.1 Schlesneria sp. | reverse complement strand
CTCGACGAGCTTGTCGCCGACGAAGATCAGGAACCGTCCCCCTTCGCCTTCGTGCGACAGGTCGAGCCAGATCTCATGCGGCCCCGCGTGCGTCGCCTCGAAGTCCCACTGCACGATGTCGTCCGGAGCCTGCCACGCCCCGATGACATCGACCCCGCCGACAGCCTGCACTCCGAATAGCTCGGTCTTCTTGGTGAACTTTCCCTCCTTGAGCAACAGCGGAATCGTCGCCACTGGCGGCGGCAACGTGCCTCCGTCGGCCGGCTTCTCTTCCGCGACCTTCGTCAGATCGAAGTCAGCGGAACGGAAGGGCAAGAGGACAACTTCTTCCGAAGTCAGGTTGGCTCGCGCCAGTTGGGCTTCGACGGGTGAAGCCCCGGCCGCCGACGCTGCGAAAATTGCGACGTTGTGTGCTCCGGCCGACAGCCACAGATCGACGCTTCGGCCACCCGGTCCGACCGGCAACTCCAAAACGCCATCGACCAACAAAGCCGTCTTGCCACCCTTCACGGCAATCCGCACCGCGCCATTCTTGGGCTGAACGAGCTTGCCCTGCCAGAGCACCGTGAACGGTGCGGCGGCAGTGTCACCCTCGGCGGGACGCTGCCATAACAGGTTCTCGGCAGCGGCCTCATCGAACGGCTTTCCATTTTTGTTGAGTGCGACAACCTGCTCCCAAGTCGTGAAGTCGGTGTGATTGCCGGCGTAGACGCGGCGGGTCATCTGGCCGTACTCGACCGCGAGGGCCGGAGCCGGTTCGCGTTCGGGATGACTGGCGATGCGGAACCAGAACTGGCCGTCTTGACTTCCCATCAGATCACCGCGAACCGGCGCATGCTTGGCCGTATCAGGCGTCACCAGTTTCGTGCGCGAGACTGACCGCAGATCCTTCATATCGACCGTCAACCACTTCGGTGTCGCTCCGTCCGGCTCGCTCATCCAGAATGTCTTCGGATCGCGGTCGATCGCCATGAGCGCGCTGTGGTCGATGGCCGTGTCGCTGGCGAGTGCCCCCGCCGGCAGGTCGCCCGTCTTGGCAGTCCCCTCAAAGATGCCCGTGTGAGGCCCGGTCTCCTGCAACGCGACCTGAATCTGATCGCCGCTGTCGGCGGTGAGCTTGATGACAACGTGATCGATGTCGCCGGACAGGTCGCGGTCGCCGTCCTTCACGCGGATGTAGATCGGGTTGCCGGGCTTGATCTGGTTGGCGGGACGAGACTCGGAAACCCGCTTGTCGCTGCGAGTGTCGGCTTCGCGTTCCAACTGCTGACTGAACGACTCCGGTTTGACATCCTCGATCTTGCTGCTGGCAACCTCAAACTTCGCGTCGGCGGCCACCATGATTTCCACATCGGACAGCGGGACGTTCTTGAAGTCGGCCTTGAACTCGTCCGGGTAGTCGCACTTGATGATGTCTTTCCCGGTCAGTTGCAGGACGTGATCGCCCTGCGCGGCCTGACCGAGCCGCGTCTCCAGATCGGCACGGAACAGCCCCTTGCCCGCCCCCGATCCGACGAGATAGATCATCTCCGAATCGCCGCCCGGCAGCGTGGTGACTCGCACGGGAATGCGGTTGTGGCCGCGGCTGATCCCCAGATCGCTGTCGTGAACCACCACGGAGAGCGGCGTTCCCGGCACATGCCGCCGCTTGCTGGTGCGACCGAGTCGCCCGACGGTCCTCAGCAGGTTGAGCTGATCGATGTACCGTTCCTCGGCACCGTACACCTCCGACAGATTGAAGAGGGCCTGGTTGGCCAGTTCGATGTTGGGGACTCGTTCGAGCACGCCCTTCAGAATGTCGCGGGCCTCGTCGCGGTCGCCCCGACGAAACGCGAGCACGCCGCGCAGGAACTCGGCCCGCACGACGACATCGATCTCGGGCCGACGCGCCAGTTTCTCGAAGACCAGTTCGGCCTGATCGAAGACCTTTTGCGAGAGGAATGTTTCTCCGATGCCAAACTCCGCATCCACGGCCTGCGGCGTCTTGGCGTAACGGTTCACGACGGTTGTGTATTCCGCGCGAGCCACGTCGTACCGGCGCGCCTTGAAGAAGTTCTTGGCCAACAGCAACTGAATCCGGGCTTTGGTGGTGTCTTCCTGTGTCGTCGATTCACTGAAGGCGACGAGCCACCCGCGCAGAACCTCTTCGACATAGTCGTGTTCGGCGTCGCTCCCCGCCGCGATCAGCCGCTCGCAGATGAACATCAGCAGGTCGGGAGGAAGTTGATTGCGGTTCTGGTCGAACAGCGCCTTGTTCGCGAGATACGCATCGAACGCCATCCGCTCATCGCCAAGCCGGAAGTACATCGCCGCCTGCAACAGCGGGGCGAGCGGACTGGAATCGTCGATCGTCAGTCCGACTCCACCCATGCGCGAGAGGGCCTGTGTCGCCAGATCGCGCACTGCTTTCTTGCGGGCTTCATCGACGTTCGGAATGTTCGCGAGCATGCCGGTTGTCAGCACGGCCGCCGACACGAAGTCTTTCTTCGCGATCGCCGCGACCGCGAACGAGGAGACTCGATCCCAGTCGTAGTACTCATTTCCGAGTGTGAAGGTGGCGCGTTGCAGATCGAGCAACCGGGCCAGCTTGGCGGCGGGATTGACGGGCGTCGCTTCGAGCAATGCGAGGTCCGCCGCCGCCGAGGCCGGCTGAACCTGGAAATCGCGAATCGCGGTGATGAACCGCGTTTTGATCTCGGGCGTCAACATCGTGTTGGGCCGGATCGTGTCGAGCCATGCGGCGATGCCATGAATCTCAAAGCCCGCCGGGCGGAACGGCCGCTCAATCTGGCGTACTCGTGTCTCGCGCAGCACCCGTTCAAAGTTGGCCACATCGCCCGCCTTGAGGTACTCGTCCGCCATCCACTGGGCAAAACGACCATGAAAATCGGTGTCGTGCTTCAACATCTCCTGAATGAAGGCCAACCGCTGCGGCGGCTCCTTGATGCGAGCCAGCAACCGCACCGCGCACTCCGCCGACTCGTAATGCTGCCGGTTGAAGGAGAGATGAATCGTCCAATACTCAAGGGCCTCCTTTTCGAGCCCCATCTTCAGCAACTGGTCGCCTGTTCCGCTGGAGTAGGTCGGTTCGTGGCCGAACTTCTGCTGGGCTTGTTGCATCCACGTCCAGGTGGCACGGGCCAGAGCGGCGGTTGCGGCGGGGGTTCGATCCGCCGCGATCAACAGTCGCCGCCAGTCGTCGCCAGTCGATCGCTCCGGCGGAAACGTGAGCATGTGTTCGGCGGCGGCCTTCATCTCTTCCGGCTTGCCGTAATCGGTCGAGGTCTCCAGCCACCACGTCGCGACCTGATAGTCCTTCGGGAACCGGGCCGCGTACTGCGCGTAGACTCGAACATTCTCGCCGCGCTTGTTTCCTGGTGAGTAATGGCGGAACCATTCGGACTGTGTCTGCAACAGAGTCCGCGCCATGTCGTCGCTCATCGCGTTGAACGTCGCTGGGAGGAGCAACTGATTGCGGATCGCCTCGCCCGGCGGGTGCTGGTTGTTCTTCTGGTCGATCCAGGCGGTCATCACGGGATCGGCGTTCGCGACCTTCAGTTGTTCGGCGGCGATGTTGGCCCGCGCCACGAAGTCCTTGTTCTGCCGCGCGGCCGCCGTCCAGTTCTTGACCGAATCGCGCAGGGCCTCGACATGCGCATGCTGCCGCCGCGCCGCGAGGATCAGCGTCAGATCGGCGCGAAACTCGTTGTCGTCGGCGCAGTTGTAGAGCAGCCAGTCGATGGCTCCCGTCGTGTAGCCGTCGTTGCTCGGCGACTTCGTGATCAGGTCACGCAGCATTGCCTTCGTTTTGGGGATGTCCTTCAGGCGGTCGCGATAGAGATCCAACGCCAGCGCGTAGCGGAGATAAGCCTGCCCCGGCTTGTTCTGCGCGATGGCCTGCAACAGATGCTGTTCGGTGTCGGCCAGTTGAGGCGGCTCGATCCCGTTCTCACGGACGAAAGCTTGAGCGTTGCTATTCGTGATCGGATCTTCGACCAACGTCGTTTTGAGCAGGGCCACGGCGCGAGGCTTCTCACCGCTGGCGATGCAGGAAAGGGCGAGGTAACTCACACCGTGAAATCGATCCGGCCGCAACGGGTACTTCTGCACGTACTGGTTGACCAACGGCTCCAACTCGGGCGGCTTGGCGGCGGCGTGGTAGAGGCGGTAGATGAGGTAGTAGTGAACGTACTGGTCGTCCCGTAAGGCGCGAGCCTGCTGCAAACTTTGCGCGGCGTTGATCTGCTGCCCGATGTTGCCGTGGTTCTCGGCCATCCAGAGATGAAGCTGACGCTGCGATTCCGGATCGCCCGCGACTCCCTTCTGGAAGATTTTCGTTCCGACCGCGCTGCTCTTCGCCCACTGCCCGATGCGCCGATAGTCATAGAAACATTGTGCGCCGACCTGCCGGGCGAACTCACCGGCGGGCAGCTTGTCCAGCATCTGCTCGCCCAACACGGCCGCCTGAGTGATCGACTCGGTGCTGCCGACCGAATTGAAGTACTGAGTGGCAGTGACTCCGTATCGTCGGCCGATCTCGGTCGGCCCCTGTCGCAGCCAGACGGCTCGACACGCCTCGGCCGTGCGCAACCGATCGTCCAATTGCTGGAGCGAGTCGGCCAGTCGAACTTCGAGAGCCGGGCATTCCGGAGCGGCGGGGTAGCGCGCCAGAAACTGCTTCACCGTCGCCGACAAGTCCTTGTTGCGCGACAGACCCTGCTGGGCGTCGATCAGCTTGAGCATCATGGCACTGTGTCGCGGATCGGTCGGGTGCGCGGCCACGAACTGCTGGGTCACTCGCACCAAACCAAACAATCGCCCGTCACGGTAGTAAAGGTCGGCGAGCTTCACCATCACTTCGGCCGCTTCGGGCGTGGAGTCCTTGTACTTGCCAAGGTCCGCCTCCAACACGGCGGCCTGCTGACCGACAACATCCACCACGGGCGGTTCTTGCCCGAACGCCGGTGCGAGCGACGCGGCCAATAGTCCCACCATTAGAAACAGGGATCGCTTCATGATTCTCACTTCCAACTTATTCGTACTTCCAGTTCGCGACATCATGGCGTCCCGCACGCAATTCAGAGTCAAACGATGACACTTTGATAATGCAAAAACTTGACCACAGATGTCACGGATTTCACAGATAGCACTGATGAGGAGGAGTGATCTTGGTCTTATCTGTGTCATCCGTGTTATCTGTGGTTCCGCTGCTTCCTCTTGGTTGTGGACGAGAGACTGCGCCAACTTTGACAGCGCAAGGTTTGACCACTCGCCAAACATCATTTGTCCGATTTGGCCAGGGCTTCGGAAATCTTCTTGGCATCGGCGGCCAGGGGGCTTTCGGGGAACTCGCTGATCAACTGCTCGAACCGCCGCTGGGCGTCCGCCTTGCGGTCCATGCGGAACAGGCAACGGCCATAGTTGAACAGAATCACATCGAGAAACTTGGCGTCGGGCTGGTTGTTGAGGACCGTTTCAAACGTGTCGATCGCCCGGGCATAGTCCTTCTGGATGTAGTAGTAGTTGGCCATCTTCGCGACCGCCTCGCCGACGCGACCGCTTTCCGGGAACTGATCATAGACCCGCTTGAACTCCTGGAATGCGCGGTCCCGCAGTTGAGCCGCCGCCTCCCCCTGAGCCTTCCCCGCCAGCGTCTCATAACATTCGGCCACTCCGAACTGGGCCTCGCCCCGAAGCTGGCTGGTCTGCATGCCCACGAGCCGACTGTAAACGCCAATCGCCCGTTCGAGGTTGCCCTGCTTCCGCGCGACCTCGGCCAGACGCAGCAGCGCGTCATCGACGAAACCGCTGTTCGGGAACTCACTCTGCAACCGTTCGCACATCGCCGCCGACAACTCCAGCTTGTCCATCGCGAAGTAGATGTTCCACAACTGCACGTAGAGTTGTTCGAGCAGGCTGCCCCGCAATCGACGGGCATCATCGGCAACCTCTTCACACACCGAGAGGGCCTGCGCGTACTTCTCGGCGGCCTTCGCGTGCAGGCCAAACTCCTTGTAGCGGTTGGCGATTTGAGTCAGCGCGTCGGCCGTCCGCAGTTGAGTCTGAATCCTCAACTCCTGATCGGAGATCTCGGCCTTCGTCACTCGGACACCGCCGATGTTTCCTTCGAGACAGCGGGCGACCGCCTGAATCTGCCGCGTTCCCTCCTTGCTGTGAATCTCGTCGAGATAGACGAGCCGCACTTCGTCGGAGGGGAGCGCCTGAAGAATGTCGTCGTTCGGAACGATCGTGTCCGCCTTCACCAGCGAGACCGTCGCTTGAAAAAGTCCCGAATGAATCGACTTGTCATCGACGGTCACGTTCGCGGAATCGGGACTCGCGGCAGCCAATTTCGCCGTTGCGGAGTCACCGGCCACCGGCGCTTGATCGGGAGACGACTTGGTGGCGGTCGGCCGATCGGATGCGATGGCTTGAGGCTTGGTTTCCGTCAGCGTGACTTTGACGGAATCGACCAGCTTCCAGTGATCGATCTCGGGGACGACGATGGCAGGCGCAGCGTCGCCGGGCTTCTTCACTGCGGCGGGCGGTTCGGCCGCGGCAGGCAGCTTGGTGCGCGCGATGGCCTCCGCCTCAAGCTCTTCGTCCGTCTTCAGGCGATACAACTGCACGACGGCCGCGATGCGATCGGCATTCGCGGAGACATCGCCATCCGCGTCGATGATCCGCAGGTTGACTCCCTTGCCGAGCACCGCGCCGTTGACCGTCTCCGAGAACGCGCCGTCGGTAATCGAGGCCATCGCCGTGCCGACGACCGTCACTTCCTTCAGGACACTCGCATTCAGTTTCTTGTCCGCCGTGTGCTCATCGGTGTACTTGACCTGGACCTTGTCGCCGCCGTGAATCTCCAGAGTGCCGTTGTTGGGAGCGGGATTGCCCAACTTGGTCGGCACCGATCCGACCACAAGTCGGACGTTGCGACCGACGGGAAAACATTCGACCGTCTCCTCATCGCCGCTCGTCGCCTTGCAGGTCACCTTGACCGCCTGGTTCGGTTCCAACACGGCGAGGTCCGCGTCCTCGATCCGCACGAACAGGCGCTTGCCCGCTTCGAGCTTCTCGGCCTTGCCCGCCTCACCGGAGAAGGTCGTGCCGACCTTCTCCAATGCCTGGATCGCGCGGCTGTAATGTCCGAGTTGAAAGTGGCCGAGACCGATGTAGTAGTACGCCTCGTTCACCTGCGGACTGACCGGAAACTTCTCGATGACGTCGCGCATCACCTGGAACGACTTGCCGAAATTGCGAGCGTGATAGAAACAGACTCCCAACTTCAGCGTCGCCTCGGCTCGCTGTTCCTCGCTGGAGTTCTCTTCAATCGCGGCGGCTTCAAAGTGAACCCGCGCGCGGTCGTAGACCCGCTCGCGATCGAGAAAGTAATTGCCGAGTTTCAGATGGGCGTCGAAGCGAAGACGGCTGCGCGGATACCGCTCGATGACCGACTTCCAGATCTCCACGGCCTTGGTCGCCTCATTGGCATCGAGTCGCGCGTCGCCCGCCTCGATCAACTTCTTCGCCGCGCGGTCCTCAACGATCGAGCCGCGCACCGCTGCGGCACCCGGATCTGTCGGGACTGCGGGAGTGGCGGGGACCTGAGCCAACGCCTGAGTTCCGCACAGCAACACGCCACCCGCACAAACGCAAATAGCCTTGAGCATTCGGAGTCGATCCTCTGGTCACCAACCGCCCGTCGAACTCATGCCACATGAGGGGTCAGGCACTCCCAACTTCAAACGGCAGCGGCAGAGTACGTGATTCGCAGTTCACGCATCATTCCGCTGCCGTTTGAAGTTGGGAGTGCCTGACCCCGACCTGCACCATTTCGAGATCGCCGAACAATCCGTGGTCGGAAGATCACACCGTCGTTGTCAGAAAGCGGGCGTCCTGCCTGCAGCAATCAGTGACCGGAACCCAACAACAACAACCGGGAGGACGGGCACGATCACCCGTCCTCCCGGTTGTCGCGAACCAACTCACGAGAACAAGCCCGTGATCGGTGTCCCCTGATCGACCAACTTCATCGTGCGGGCCAGCGGAGTCATGACATCCTTGTTGGGGTTGATCCCCAGGGCGTGACAGATCGTGGCGTGAATGTCCTGAACCTTCACGGGTTGATCCTTCGCCTCGGCACCGTCCTCATCCGACGAGCCGTAAACCGTACCGCCCTTGATGCCGCCTCCCGCGAGGAAGCAACTGAAGACCGAGGCCCAGTGATCGCGCCCGGCATCCTTGTTGATCCGCGGCGTCCGACCGAACTCGCTCAGCATGATGACCAGCGTCTTCTTGAGCATCCCCGTCTCCGCCAGGTCGCTGATGAGCGAGGCCAGCGCCGGGTCCATGATCTCGCCGTGATCGCGCATTGCCGGGAAGTTGGCCGTGTGCGTATCGAACCCGCCGCGATTGACCTGCACAAAACGAACGCCCTTCTCGACGAGCCGCTTCGCCAACAAAGCACCACGGCCAAACGGAGTCTTACCGTACCGTTCGAGCGTTTTGGGCGAGACCTTGCCAAACTCGAAGGCTTCCAGTGCGGGACTGCGCATCAGCGTCACGGCCTCTTCGATCGAAGTCTCCGTCGAACGCAGTCGGGGGTCGGTGCTGTTGCCCGTGAAGCGCTGGTTGTACTTGGCCAGCGTTTCGAGACGCTTGTTTCCACGAACTTCGGCGATCCCTTCGGGGAAGGCCAAGTACGGGTCTTTGTCGCCCGGATTGGAGACGTAGTACGCCTCGCACTTCTGTCCGAGATACCCGGCACGGGGAGCCTGCCCGCTGATGCTGATGTAGGCCGGCAGCTCTCCGAGATTGGGGAGTTCGTGCGTGACGACCGAGCCGATGCCGGGATAGACGAGGTTCGGGAACGGGAGGTAGCTGGTTTGAACGTGATGCGTCGCCCGCCCGTGATCTCCCTGAGTCCCCGCGATCGAGCGGATCAAAGCGCAATGGTGCATCTGGTCGGCCAGCCCCGGAAAGATCTCCGAGATTTCGATTCCGGGAGCACTCGTCTTGATCGGGCTGAGGTCACCGCCGGTCGGCCGTCCCGGCTTCGGATCCCATGTGTCGATGTGCGACATCCCGCCGCCGTTCCAAAACAGGATCACGTGTTCGGCTTGAGCCTCATGGTCCTTGCCCGACGCGGCCAGCAGGCCCTTCACACTCATCCCCAGCAGTGTCGCACTGCTGGCACCCATGAACGCACGACGAGAAAGATGGTAGTCGCGGCAACCGGTCAACATGGAGATACTCCCTTTCAATCTGACGGTTTGAGGCAATCGGATCAGCCGTAGGGTGCGTGGAGTCTTCGGAACGCACCGTCATGGGAAAGTCCCATGTCTATCCGGTGCGTGCCGAAGACTTCACGCACCCTACATGTTCAGGCTAAGGCAGGAAACGGAATTCATTGCAGTTCATCAGAATCCAGCGGAGGTCTGCCATCCCATCCAAGGCGCTGGCCCCTTCGGCAATGATAGTTTTGGCATCGGTCACTTCTTCGGCAGTGGGATTGCGGGTCAGGATTTCGCGATACGCGAGTCGAACGGCCTCATCGAGATTGGCCGACTTCCCGTGTATCAGTGGGTAGATCGGCTCGAGATCACCGACTCGGGCCGCTTCGTGGCTGAGTCGGCCGTTGAGCATCATCAGAGCCTGCCGCATGGAGGCACTGTCGTCCCGCAGATCACCCAGGTCCGAGCGGTTCGGTTGGCCGAACACTCGCAGAAAATGTCCCTCGGGCGCGGGAGACTGCATTCTCAGCGACGAGTTGAAAACCGGATTGTCATCCACCACACGGGTGACCACTTTTTCTTCGTACTCCGCCGAGTTCCGCATCATTCGCTGCTGCATCATCCGCTGGGCTTCGAGTTCCTCCTTCGACACCGCCTTCATCTCGTCGAGGGCGACCTCTTCGTCAGCGCTCTGGTCTTTCAAGATCGCGGTGAAGTCGAGTTCAATCGCCGCCTCCAAGGCATAACCACCGGCACTCTCGCCGACTGTGGCATCGCCGCGAGTCATGGCCGTCATCGCACCACCCTTTTGCGGGGCGAGGTTGATCGGTTTGCTCACGTCTCCGGGCTTGGAACCTTTGGAGACACGGACGATGTCTCGAATCGTGCGTTCGTTCTTGCCGGGACTGTGCTTCGACTCAAACAAGTGTCCCGCCGTAACGACGCTGTCGTACAGCGACTCGGCAATCATGCGGCGAACCGGCGTCGCGAGGAGTTGGGTTTCCAACTGGACTCTCGCTGGCTCGTCGCTGTTCGCGGGAGCGTGGCCGCGCTGGTAAGCATCACTGGTGACGATGAGCCGGACCAGAGTTCGCAGATCGTAATCGCTCGCGACGAATTCTTCGGCGAGATAGTCGAGAGCCGCAGGCATGACTGGTTTGCTATCGACGCGGAAATCATCGACCGGTTCGACAAAACCGCGCCCAACCAGAGTCTTCCAAACGCGGTTGACCAACGCTCGCGAGAAGTACTTGTTGTGCGGGTCGGTGACGCTGGCCGCCAACTGCTCGCGCAACTCACTCGGCTTGTAGAGTCCCTTTTGGATGTCGATCTTCCGAATGTCGCGCTTGGAATCTGCGAGAGCCAACTCTTCCGCCAGCTTGCCCGTCGTGGCTTTGGCGACCTTGTCCGAGGCACTGTCCAGCAGGTCATCGACTGACGGACGTTTGTCTACCACGGGAATGGCCGCAATCTTCGCGGCCCGAGTCGCCGAGAGCCGCTTGATGTAACCGGGCGTCTCGTTCGATTCATCAATCGGGAAGGGGAACCGCGCCGGGATCGGTTTGCGATCAGCCGCTGGTCCCACACCTTCCGGCGGCCAGAGGATCGTCGTCTGGTCCATCTCCGTCGCATACACGATCTTGGTGAGCTGACTCTCGAACCGACGTGTCTTCCCGTAGAACGCCGCCATGTCGTAGAAATCGCGGCGCTTCCAAACATCAAACGGATGGTCGTGACACTGGGCACACCCGATTTGAACCCCCAGAAAGACTTGTGAGGTCACGCTCGCCATCGCCAGCGGATCGGCGTCGTCTCCGAGCACAAAGCCGACCTCGGGGACGCGCCCCGCTTTGCCGTTTGAGGAAATCAGCCGACGACTCAACTCGTCATACGGCATTCCCGTCTTGACCGCGTTATGGACGTAGGCGATGAGAGCCGCTCCACCCGTCGCCTGCGATCGCAGCCGCAGCATGTCGGCGAAGAAAATCGTCCAACGATCCGAGAAGCGATCGTCCTTCAACAGGTGATCGATCAATTTCTGTCGGCGACCCTCGGCAGGCCACGTCGCGAAGTCTGTCACCTCCGCCTCGGTCGGTATCCGGCCGATCAGATCGACATAGACCCGTCGCAGAAACACCGAGTCATCCACCACCGGCATCGGTTCGATTCGTGGCCCTTTTGACAAACTCTCGTTCGTCTGTGAGATGATTCGATCCAGGTCGCCGCCCGACGCGCGGTTCATCACGGAAGCACAAACAACAAGGAACGCGAACACGATTGCGGACGAAAACGTTGGCCTCACAAGCTGTCCCTTTACTCAGGTCGAAAGCAAAAACCGGAAACGAATTCTCGAAAGGCAGCCCTCGAATCGGCACATGGTGAGAATAAGTCGCCTCTGATGTCAACCCAGACAATTCTTGAACCTCAACTCGACGAGGTTACATCATTTTTGTCCGGGATCTGAAAACAGACGGCGACAAGCGCGAGCGGAGTGCC
>JAYUFF010000708.1:0-4428 GCA_043738825.1 Schlesneria sp. | reverse complement strand
ACGTGGCCGCGCGAAGGGGAATTACCCTTCACCTCCTCGCACGGCCACGTCGAAGCTCCGTGACCGTGGCACCCCCATTTGAAACGGGCGATTGCCTTGCGCCGTGAGAATCTCCGGTTGTGTTTGCCCCCGCGCGCCGGTCACACTGGTTCCGAGTTCGACTTCCGTCCCAGACCATTCACGACTCGGTAGGGCTTTCCCATGGCCAAGACTTCGCGCCGGTCTTCCAAGAAAAGTGTTGTGGCACTGACGTGCGACGAGATCGGGCGGCGGCAATTCGGAGGCATCGTCGTTGGCCGGCGCAAGCGTCGTCTGGAGATCGTGCTCGCCAAAGGCAGCATCGCCGACGTACCGGCCAGCGCGTACGTTTTGGGTCTGTTCGAGGGAGTGACTCCGACCGGTGCGGCGGATGCACTCGACCAGCGGTCCAACGGACTGATTCGCGATTTCTACACCCGTCACGTGATCGACGGCGCTCTTGGCAAGGTGTCTCTCGTCCCCACCAACTGCACCGCCTTGATGACCGACCTCGTGGCTTTCATCGGTCTCGGTGGCTTCGGGGACTTCACGCCGGAACGACAGTTTGTGGGAGCGGCCGCCATCATCAAGACGCTGGTCCGCCTGCGTGTTCCCGACTTCGCGACGGTCTTGATGGGCGAAACGATGTGCATCTCGGACGGCGACGAGGAACGCGGTGCCTCCGAAGCCCTGAAGCAGTTGCTGAAAGGCTTCCTGACGGGATTGCGCGACGCAGATTCCGAGCATCTGCTGCACAGGATCGTCTTCTGCGTCCACAATCCCGAGAAGTACGAAAGCCTGAAGGGAGACTTCTACGGTCTGGCGGCGACAAAAATGTTCGACGACATCGAACTGGTGTTCGACGAGATGCCGGTCACGCCACTGGTGAAGGACGAAGATCGAGCGGAACAGCGGACGGCGACGACGGGTCTTCCCGAAGAAGACGATTCGCCGAGCTACCTGCTCGCCTCGGACTACTCGTTCGATCCGCTGAAGGCCGGACTGAAGTTCGCCTTCCTCACCGCGTCTGGACGCGGATCGCTGCCCAGTGCGACCGTTGAAATCGAGCGCAAGAAACTGGATGCGTTGCTCGATCAATTCGATCCCGACCAGGGTCTGAGTTCGCCGAAACAACTGCAGCGTCTTGGCGATCAACTCGCGGCGATGCTGCTTCCCGGCGAGTTCGTCGCGCAGCTCGCTCAACTGGACGACATCAAGCAGGGCAAGCCGCTCCGACTGGTTCATGATGCGGCCACGTCGAAGATTCCGTGGGAAGCCCTGCGAATCAACGGCGACTATCCCGCACTCAGCCGCATCGTGTCCCGGCATTTTCTCGGCGACGATGCGCCGCGGAAGCTGAGCGATGATCGGCTGCTGGACGCAAGGTTGGATGTGCTCATGGTGGTCGATCCCAGCAACAACCTGCCGGGGGCGCGCGAAGAGGCCAGGACGATCAAGCACTTGCTGGGCAAGGTCGAAAAACTGAATCTCGTCGTGCGAACCGGGGCCGAGGCGACTCGCCAAAACTTGCAGGCGGACTTCCGCTCGGGAAAATTCGACATCGTCCACTACGCGGGGCACGCGGGCTTTGACCCAATGGACCCCAAGCGGCGCGGACTGCTCTGCTCGGACGGGCAGTTCCTGACCGGTGACGACCTGTCGGACATGCCGATCCTGCCGACACTGGTCTTTCTGAACGCCTGCCAGTCGGCCCGCATTCGCCAGGCGGAAGCCAACCCTGCCGATCCGGTGTTCAACATGACCAGGCGACAACAAATGAAACAGACGGTCAGTGTGGCCGAGGCGTTTCTGCGCGGCGGGCTGAAGTTGTTTCTCGGCACGTACTGGCCGGTCGGTGATGCCGCCGCCATGAACTTCTCGCGTGTCTTCTACGAGAACATCATCGGCCAGCAGCCGATCGGTGTGGCGGTCCACGAGGCTCGAAAGGAAGTCCAGAGCCAGGGAGACATTGATTGGGCCGACTACATGCTCTACGGCGACGCCCGCTTCGCCCTGAAGCAAACCCGCAAGCCTTGACGCTTCACTGGCCACGTTCCTGCCTCGAAGCCGCAACCAAGACTAAGACGCAGAACCACGGAGGACACAGATTCCACGGAGGACACAGATCAGATGAAGGCCAAAAACTCTTCTCTTACCTTCTCTCTTCACCTGTGACATCCGTGAAATCTGTGTCATCTGCGGTCGGTCTTGTGCCGCTTGAGTTCGTGTCATCTTCCGGCTCTAAAAATGTGCGAGAGAGGACAAAAGGATGAAAGCTGGTAGTACGAGTTGTGCCACAGGCCAGTCAAACCCGTGCGCAATGCGGGTCAGAACTGCTTCAGAAACCGCAGCTCGTTGTCATAGAAGTGTCGGATATCGTTGATGCCGTGTCGCATCATGCAGAAGCGGGCGATGCCCAGTCCGAATGCGAAGCCGCTCACTTGCTCGGGGTCGTAGCCGCACGCTCGCAAAACGTTGGGATCGACCATTCCCGCGCCACCCAACTCCAGCCAACCGGAGCCACGCCGCGCGTCGAACTCGACACTCGGCTCTGTGAACGGGAAGAACGACGGACGAAAACGGACGACGGTTCCTTCACCGAGATACGAAGCCGCGAACAGTCTCAGAACCGTCTTGAGTGAGGACATCGTCACGTCCGGGCCGATCATCAGGCCCTCCATCTGATGGAACATCAGGTGATGCGTGGCATCGACGGGATCGGGACGATAGACGCGGCCGACCGACACGATCCGCACGGGGGGAGGCCGATGTTCCATCGTTCTGATCTGGACGGTGGAAGTCTGGCTTCTCAGCAGTCGGGCACCGGGATTCGTGGATGAGGCCACCGAGAGATAAAAGTTGTCCAGCGGATTGCGAGCGGGATGATCGTCGGGAATGTTGAGGGCGACGAAGTTGTGCCATTCGTCTTCCACTTCGGGGCCTTCTTCCACGTCGAAGCCGAAGCGGGCCATGATCCCCTTGAACTCATCAATGGTCTGAGTCAGCGGGTGCCTGCGGCCGAGATCACCGCCCGTTCCTGGCAACGTCACATCGATCCAAGATTCCGACCGCTTCGGCTTCGCCAGCAGTTGCTGCTTGCTCTCCCAGGCGGCAGTGACTCGATCCTTGATCTCGTTGAACCGCTTGCCGACCATCGGTCGTTGATCTGGCGGCACCTGTCCGAGAACGGCCTGCAAGTCTTTCAGTCGCCCCTGTTTCTTGCCGAGATACTCGATGCGAACGGCCTCGAGATCGGCGACCGTTCCAGCGCTGGCGATGCCCAGCAAAGCATCCCGTTCATAGTCTTCAAAAGACGTGATCTGGTCCATGAGTGGGGCCACTGAAACTCGAACGTGAAGGTCGTCGAAAACAAACACCGCCAATCGGTATCCCGTGGCGGTGTGTCAATTCAGTCGTGGCCAGCCGACCCCGATTTAACTCTTGCTGGCAACACTTGCGAGCGCATCACGAACAACCGCAGCCACTTCATCGAAGACCTGTGGCTCGTGAATGGCCAACTCGCTGAGCGTCTTGCGGTTCAAGCTGAGCTTTGCCAGGTTCAGGCCATAGATGAAGCGAGAGTAGGACATGCCCCGCATCTCAGCCGCCGCCTTGATACGAATGATCCACAAGGCGCGGAACTCACGCTTGCGAACCCGGCGGTCCCGGTAGGCATAGCAACGATTACGAACGATGGTCTCTTTGACCGTTCGCAACAGATTCTTACGGCCACCGTAGCTGCCTTTAGCCTCTCGGAAAAGCCGTTTGTGAGCTCGATGGCGAGCAACGCTGTAGCTGATTCTCATTTGGGATTGCGCTCAACTAGGCCAGGTCAAAAAAGTCCGATGTGGTGCGGCAACCAATCCAGAACGTCACGTGGGAAATACACGCAGACCCGTTCGCCGACTAAGAACAGGGGCGAAGGCCCTCGACAACCACTTTGGCATTCGATCCGATCAACACCGTATCACATCGGTTCTGGCGTTTCCGCTTTCCCGACTTGTGGCTCAACAGGTGTCCCCGGAACGGACTCCGGCATTTCGCCTTGCCCTTGGCCGTGACCGTGAATCTCTTCTTCATTCCCTTGTGGGTCTTTTGTTTCGGCATCTTGGTCTTCCGAATCTGAATTACAAACGTGAACCTGTGTTTCAAACGAACACCCTGCCGCATTTGTCAGGAGCGAATCCAGACTGCCGACGAGGGGCGGGGAGTATAAGCGACGAACACAACGGGTTCCAGTCCGTCATCTCGAAAAACAACGGGCGGTGTCGCTGGAGCCAGGAGTTTTACACTTTGGGAGCCAAAACAGCGGTCATGTTGCGTCCACCCTCCATCGAAGGGGACTTTTCAACCTTGGCGACATCTTGGAGTGTGTCGATGATGGCCACGAGGATCTCGCGCCCGCGTTCG
>JAYUFF010000707.1:0-1650 GCA_043738825.1 Schlesneria sp. | reverse complement strand
TCGCCAGAGCGTGGGGATCGCACCGTGACCGCAAAATCCCACGGTCTGGCGACCGTGGCTACCTAAAGTGAGTGCCATTCGCGCGTCGGGCTGGTTTTCTCAGAGCAGATCGAGTTTTGAAATGTGTTCTAGGCAAAGAGCGTGATGCTGACATCCCAATCTCAACCCGAGTCAACTTCGATTGGATTCGATATGCCCGATATCACCAGTTACGACAAGCTGACGTTTGAACACGACCCCTGGGGACAGTTGGTCCTGTCTCTTCCCGATGGAACGCAGTACGCGGGTGTGGAGCCGGTGCGGTGCTTCCCCCTGACCAATCCAACGCACGCCATTGCGTTGCTCGATGGTGAGGGACGCGAGATCCTCAATCTGCCGACGCTCGATGTTCTCGCCCCCGCAGCGCGAGATGTCTTGCAGCGCGAGTTAGCCGAGCGCGAGTTTGTGCCCGTCATTCAACGCATCGTCGCCACGAACACCCCCCATCCTCCCTGCCGTTGGGATGTCGAGACCGATCGCGGCCGAACGAGCTTCCAACTGGAGAGTGATGACGACTGCCGCCGCCTCGGCCCGCAGGCCGTCTTGATCGCCGACTCGAACGGAATCCGGTACACGATCCCCGACATCGATCAACTCGATGCCGCCAGTCAGCGCATCGTCAGAAGATTGGTGTGAAGCGGCCTTGTCGTGGGCAGGTTTGTAACCTGCCAGTCCCTTGTTTCCCACGTGACACTGGCAGGTTACAAACCTACCCCACGTCCCTTGTTCAACGGGCTGCTAACCCACCTGCTCTCTCCGAGCATCGAGACCCGACGTTGTCGCCTTCAATCGCGCCGCCCATCGCGCACTCGGGGCCTCCACGCAAACGTACAGAACATGAGCGGCGACGATGCTGCTCGCCATCGCCAGCGCGAGAAACGCGGCGGCCAGCGGCGGGGAAGGCGAGCCGCCCAGCAGCGCCCAGCCGACGTGAGTCACCACGTGATTGACGGCATAGTGAATCAGATACAGGCTGTACGAAATCTTGCCGAGGTATTGCAGCCAGCGGTAATTGAGCCAGTCGTGCAGATGTCCGCTTCGACCGGCCGTGAAGACCGCCAGGCTGGCGATCAGGCCCAGCATGACTTCCGGTTTCCACTGCCACAGCAAACGAACCACGAAGACGCCGACCGTTGTCCAGTACCAGCCGTGCGGGAGGCGAGCATCCAGCGTCCACCACGTCATCATTCCCAAAAAGAACAGGCCGAAGAAATAGAGGACGTACGGTTCGAGAGCCGGTTGGTTGTACCAGTCGAACAGTGACATCACGGCCAACGGCGCGAACAGACCCGCCAGCACACGCGGACTCGCAGCGGACTGGCCGTCCGTCACGACGGGCCAAACTTTCAGAGCCACCAGCAACCCGACTCCGAACAGCAGGTAGAACTGAACTTCGATGCAGACCGTCCACAGTCCGGCCGACAGGTTGGGATACCCGAGCAAGTCCTGAGCATAGATCAGATGGCTGGCAACCCGCCCCCACGAAGGCGGCTCATCGAGTGGCGATGGAAACCAGCCGAGCAGCACTGCGATCCCATGCAGCAGCAGGATGAGCAGCAACGTCACGAGATACGGCGGTGACAATCGAACGACTCGACGAACGAGAAAGTT
>JAYUFF010000706.1:0-1652 GCA_043738825.1 Schlesneria sp. | reverse complement strand
TGAAAAACTTTCCGGAATTCAAGCGGCTGGTCCGCGAACACTTCTCAAGGTAGCACTCGGCCCGTTCGGCGCGGGTCTCCTGACCCCGCCGAGGCTGCGACCGTAGGTCTCCCGACGATGAAGAGGAGACCTTCGGTCAGGCGTTTCGGCGGGGTCAGGAGACCCGCGCCGAACAAGAGATACGCCGAATAAGGATCGTGTCGAACAGGTTCCGCACTCGGGGAGTGCGGGCTACATTCGCTCGGCATGGAATCGCCAGACGTTTTCGTCAAGCCGCGCGACGCCGTTCAACCTTCGACCCGTCAGCCTCACCTCGACAAGTTCGTCGCTGTTCGCCAGCCACTCGAACGTCCCGGCGTCCCACCGAGTCACCATGCCGCGATCGCCGCTCACCGGACCTTCGAAGTCGAGGTACATCAATCGGTGATCGGCAAGGGCCTCGGCGGAGATATCGCCGGACGAGTCGGGAGCCTTCAGCAGCCGCCACGTTCGGCACGACTCACCCTGCTCCAACAGGAAGTCCCAGTGAAGAAACGGATGATCGTGGGTGAGAATTGCGAAGCGGGGCATGGTCGTCTCGGCAGCCTTCATCGTGTCGGCGACTGCCGAACGCTGTAGTTGATCTGGCATTTCGGCATCTGCTTGCGGAGTGCTTCGATGTCGATGGGACGGACGCACTGTTGTAGTTGCAGGTTTTGCAGTTTGGTAAGTTTCGCCAGCGCCGCCGCTCCGTCGTCCGTCAGATTTGATCTGTCGATCATCAGGTAGGTGAGCGATTCGATCTTGGCCAGCACTGCCGCCGTTTCGTCCGTCACATCGTTGATATACAGGAACTGCAACGACGGCAATTTGGCGAGATGCGCGATCCCCTCCTGTCCGGCGGCATCCAGCTTGCCGTGAGCGATGTTGATGGAGTTCAGCGTCTTGATCTGCGCGAGTTGCTCGAACTGCCGCGCGGTGAGCGGAGTCGAGATGAACTCAACCCAATTCAGTTTCGGTAGCAACGCGAGTTTGCTCAGATCGACATCGGCGCAGGCGGCCTGAACCAGCGACACACCGGTCAAGTTCGGAAGCTGCTGCAAGTGGCCAAGGTCTCCCGAGCAGAGATGCCAAACGGCGATGTGCGTGAGTTCTGAAAACTCGGCAAGATCGGCCAGGCCCGGTCCCAGTTGCCGTTCGTGAATGTGCAAATGCTTCAAACCTTCCAGCGTCTTCAGGTGATGCAGCCAGTCGTCAGTCACCGTTAACTGGGTGAGTTGTACCGATTCAATTTCCTCATCCGTCGCCGTGAGGCCGACCATGCGCGTTGACTGCAACAAGAAGCGGGCCACGAACGTGTTGGGAACATTCTGGTGCCGGTAGTTGACAGCACCTCCGACCGACCAAATCAAAAGACTGGTCGCTCGCGGCGGGATGTACCACGCGGCGAAGGCCACGCAGAACGCGACGCCGCCTGCGGCCAATAGTTTCGCGGCACGAATCGCCTGTTGGCGCGAGAACTGAAAACCGAGGATCGAGTACCAGCGGTTGGTCGATTGTGGTGGCGAGGTGTTGTCTGTCATGCGCGGGTCTGATTCCTTCTCCAAGGCGGGCGTTGCCCGCTTCAAGGTAGCCCTGTCGCTCCGCGACAGGAAGCGCGGTGCGGGTTAGGC
>JAYUFF010000705.1:0-4435 GCA_043738825.1 Schlesneria sp. | reverse complement strand
ACATCACGCGGAACGACGATTCGGTTACAGACGGCCGTCGAACAGATCGAACTCGCTGGCGACCGCGTCGTTGGCGCGAGACTCTCGTCGGGCGAGGTTGTCAGCGGCGACGAGTTCATCGTCGCGTTGCCGTTCTTTCGCGTGCGGTCGATCCTGCCCGAGTTTCTCGCCGCGCATCCCGATCTCGCGGGGATCGAGCGACTGGAGGCGGCTCCCATTTCGAGCGTGCATCTCTGGTTCGACCGACCGATCACCGAGTTGCCTCATGCCGTATTGGTCGATCGGTTGTGCCAGTGGATGTTCAACCGAACCGCTCTTGGTAAGCCTAGAGGCAGTTTCAAAAGTAACCCGCAGCGTGAGCGAGTGCGATCTCACGCTGGAGATCACGACGCCCTCGCTCACGCTGCGGGTTACTTTCCGGGTTTTGAAACCACTTATGGGGTGGTGGGGTCTGACCAACGGGAAGGCCCCGTCTTCGCTAATGCCAACAACCACTCTGGGGCCATCCGCTCCGCTCCTGACCCCGCCACCCTGCCGCTCGGAAATCAGGAGGTCACTGGCGAGCATTACTACCAGGTCGTCATCAGTGCCAGTCGCGAGTTGGCCGGTCAGTCGCGCGAGGCGATCCTGGCGCAGGTGCTTGCGGAATTGACGGCTGTCTGGCCCGAGGCGGCTCGCGCGACGCTGCTGCACTCGCGACAGGTGACGGAGCATCGCGCGGTCTTCTCGCCGCTGCCCGGTGTGGATGAGCATCGACCGCTTCAACAATCGCCGATCGGCAACCTGCAACTCGCGGGAGATTGGACTCAGACCGGTTGGCCCGCCACGATGGAAGGAGCCGTGCGCAGCGGCTATCTTGCCGCCGCGAACGTGCTCGCGCGGTTGGGCCATGCCGAATCCGTCGTGCAGCCCGATCTGCCGGTTGGAGTTTTGTCTCGGCTGCTGATGGGAGTTCCTGCACGTTCGCTGGCGGCAGCACGCGATACCTCACCCGGCCGAAGGTGAGTCGCTGAACCGCGTGGGCATTGCGCCGCGCGTGAGCAGCGATTCCCCTCACAACATGCGGGGCAATGCCCACACGGTTCAACCAAAATATCTCACTCAGACCCGCGAGCGCGCTAGTGCTTTGTCACAGCTTGATCTTGGGGGTAGCCACGCTCGCCAGAGCGTGGGGTCAATCCAGCATCTCGCCCACGCTCTGGCGAGCGTGGCTACTGCAACCTCATTTCTCGGGTTTGACGCAGTGCTAGGAATTCTGCTGCCACATTTGCAATCATCATTCTGTGTTGAACTGTGGCGATGCGGAGATGTTCAATGGCCACCAAACACCAGCGTTCACCGTCTCCCTTTTCCGAGTTCAACATGGCGCTGGCCCCGCGCTTGATGCCGCCTCTGTCGCAGGCGAGGCCGCGGTCGCTATACTCCCCGCCGTTCCGTTTCTTTTCTCGTGACACAAAGACTGACCAGCCATCATGGAAACTGCACAGCAAGAAGAATCGAAGGCCCTGATTGCCCGGATCCTCCAACTCCGAGACTCTCTTTGACTGGGCTGGCAAGCAGCAAAAAATAGCCGACATCAGTGAAAAGATGTCCGAGTCCGGCTTCTGGGACAACCAGGAAAAAGCTCAGGCCACGATGAATGAGTTCAAGCAGCTCAACGCCGCGATCAAACCGATCGCCGAGTTGGTCAAGGGTGCCGAAGACCTCGGCGTGATGGTCGAGTTCGCCGAGATGGGTGAGGACGTGGGCGACGATGCCGCCGCACTGGTCACTTCACTCAACGAACAGTTCACCAAGGCCGAGCTTCAGGTGATGTTGTCGGGGCCGCAGGATGGCAACTCGGCCTACGTGGCGATTCAGGCGGGCGAAGGCGGCACGGACGCTCAAGACTTTGCCGAGATGCTGGTGCGCATGTATCAGCGTTGGGCGGAGGTTCGGGGATTCGCCACCGAGTTGCTCGATTCGTCTCCGGCCGAAGAGGCGGGGGTTCACTCGGCCACGCTGGTGATTCGCGGGCCGTTCCTCTTCGGTCTGCTGAAGGGTGAGACCGGGAACCACCGTCTGATCCGGATGAGTCCGTTCGACTCGGCCCATCGCCGACAGACCTCGTTCGCCGCCGTCGATGTCACGCCCGAATTGGACGACAGCATCAACATTGATGTCGAGTGGGACGATCCCAAAATCATCCGCGAAGACATCTGTCGAGCCAGCGGCGCGGGTGGCCAGAAGGTCAACAAGACCGACTCGGCCATCCGGCTGACTCACCTTCCCACCAACGCGGTCGTGCAGTGCCAGAACGAACGGAGCCAGCATCAAAACCGTGCCCTCGCCCGAAAGATGATGATCGCCAAGCTGTATCAATTGGAGGAGAACAAACGCGACGCCGAGATCTCCGCCCGGCGCGGCCAGAAGTCGCGCATCGGCTTCGGTGGCGAAACGATCCGCAGCTACGTCCTGCACCCCGAGTCGTACTGCAAAGACAACCGCTCCGAGTACAAGACGGCCCACCCACTGGCCCTGCTCGACGGCGACCTCGACCCGTGGATCGAGTCCTATCTCCGCTGGGCACTGTTACAGAGCCAGAGTTAGCGTAAGCTGGCCGTGACAATTTATTCGTCGAGTACCAATTCACATCACACTTGAGGGAGGACTCGATCGTGGATGTCGCCACCGCAATCCGTGAGACCTCGGCTTGGCCGATTGAAGATCAGTTGGAATTGGTTGAAGAAATGTGGGACCGCATCGTCAAGGCCGGTTGGCAACCGGAAGTTGATGCGGACCTGCAAACCTTGCTGGACAAGCGAACCAGTGAACTCGACGCGAATCCCAGCCGAGCCGTCTCATGGGATCAACTCGTTCAGTCCGTCAGGACGAGTCCATGAGTTTGCCGCTCGTGTTCCACGACAAGGTGGACTCGGATCTCCGCTCGTCATATCGGTGGTACGAGCGGCAGCGGGGCGGACTCGGAGAGGAATTGCTGGGCGAGATTCGCAAGTGTTTGGATCGCATCGAACGTGATCCCGTATCACTGCCTGTCACGTCGGCCGAGGCTCGGTTTGGACTGGTTCAACGGTTTCCGTTCGTCGTCTATTTTCGAGTCCTTGCAGATCGAGTCGAAGTTCTGGCGATTGTTCACGGACGAAGAAAATCCCAAGTCTGGCGTTCCAGACTCAATTGATGCTAATCGGTAAGGTTGGGTGATTCACAACTCACGGCGGAGCCGTAACCATGAGCGAGAAAAGTGAGGATCGCCGTACAACCTGGCCGATTCGCCCGTCGGTGATTTCGGCGTTCGCGTTGGGACTGTTGGTGTGTTACGTGCTGAGTGCCGGGCCGATGAGCGGCAACTTTTCCAGGGAGCACTCGGGTGCCTACGAGCTTATCTATCGGCCGTTGTACTTTGTCACGGATCGAGTGCCTGACCCTGTGTTTGATGCGTTCGATCAGTATGTCGGCCTCTTCGGCGACGTTCCCAATCTGGGATTTTATTTATCACGGATGCAGCATCAGGGGGTCTTTATCCTCTGGCCCGATCCCGATCCACCTCCCATTGTCGATCCCTTGAACAACCAGTCCGTTCAAACCCACTGAGGAATTCTCCATGACCCGTTCGTCCCGCGCCGTTTTGCTGCTGTCCGCGTTGTTGCTCGGTTGTGGTGCCGACGTTCCCGGTTCGAACCAGACGAAGTTTCAGCCGGCGATTCCGACTGAGTCCCGACAGGCGACTGAAAAAGTGAAGCAGGTCGAAGCCGCGAAGGCCGACAACGTCGAGGCCACAGCCGCAACGAGCGCCGTCCCCGCGCTCGAAGAACCGACTGCCGATGGTCACAACTGGCTCAAGCGGGAAGAACTCGAAGCGGGTTGGGTGCGGCTGTTTGATGGGCAGACGCTCTTCGGATGGAAGGCCAACAATGAGGTGGTCTGGTCGGTGAAAGACGGCGTCCTCTCGGCAGAGACCGGCGAGGCGGGACTGCTCAACACGACCAGCCGATTTGCCGACTATGAGCTGCGCTGTGACTTCAAGCTCGCCGTCGGAGGCAACAGCGGGGTCTTCTTGAGGACGCCGATGAAGCCGACCGATCCGGGAGTCGATTGCTATGAACTGAACATGTGCGACGAGCATCCGTCGGGGTTCCTCACGGGGAGTCTCGTCAAACGGGCCAAGCCCGAGACGCCGGTGGTCAGTGGCGGCGAATGGCACTCGTACCACGTGCGCGTCGAGGGGCCGAAGATCGTCGTGCAGATGGATGGCAAGCCGGTGCTCGACTACACCGACGCGACCGACAAGCCGCTCCAGACCGGTCACATCGGCTTGCAGTTCCGGGAAGGGAAGATTGAGTTCCGCAACGTCTATCTCAAGCCGCTCGGCACGCAGCCGCTGTTCGATGGCGAGTCGCTCAAGGGCTGGCGCGAAGTCCCCGGCGGGCAGAGCAAG
>JAYUFF010000704.1:0-1653 GCA_043738825.1 Schlesneria sp. | reverse complement strand
TTGATCGGCGACAATGTGTCCGTGACGATCGTCCGCATCGGTCCCAATACGGTTCGTATCGGCATCGAAGCCCCACGGAACATGAACATCGTTCGCGAAGAACTCTGCGAACCGGCTGGCCAGTGCGAGAGTCCTCTCGACGGACACCTGCGGGATGACGACATCCTGTCGTAGTCGGACGCCTCCCCGGACGAATCTCACAGACCGACACGACAAGACGGTGACGGCCCAGTTGACTGGGCCGTCACCGTCTTTCTTTTTGCTGCTCATCGAGAGTGAAGGCTCGTCCTCTCGCGATGCAGCAATTCGACCCGGCCCTTGAGGCGGCGTTTCCGCGTCGCTTAGAATCCATCGAGACGAACAACGCTGATCGAATTGGATCGACTGTGGTCGCCCTGTCGTGTGACATCGTGATCGATGGTCGCAGCCAACCGAACGGTCTGACTTGGAGAGACGGCTCATGCTCAATCTGACGGGACGCGGGACGGCTCACACGTGCGATGGCATCACGCGGCGTGACTTTTTGCAGGTCGGGTCGCTCGGGGCGATGGGCCTGACGCTGGCGGACCTCGCCGCGATGGAGGCTCGCGCGGCGGAGGCCGGGAAGAAACCGGGCAAGGACAACCGGGCTTGCATCATGATCTTCAACCTCGGCGCTCCGAGTCAGCTCGACACGTTTGATCCGAAGCCCGAGGCACCACTCGAAATTCGTGGTCCCTTCCAGTCGATCGAGACCAAATCGCCCGACATCCGGATCAGCGAGATCTTCCCGAAGCATGCCGCGATTGCCGATCACATTTCATTCGTGAGGAGCTGCAATCACGGAGCACCGGCCGTTCACGATGCCGGTTGGCAGATGATGCAGACCGGCCGCTTCTTCACGGGGGGAGTGAACACGCCTCACGCCGGAAGCGTCACCGCGTACTTGATGGGTCGCAAGACAGACCTGCCGCCGTTTGTCGTCCTTCCCGAATTGATGGGATCGGGCGGCGGCGGCCTTCCCAACGGACAAGCGGGCGGGTTCATTGGGAAGGCTCACGATCCGTTCGTCCTCAATGCCGATCCGTCCAAGCCCGACTTCGTGGTTCCCGACTTACTGCCTCCGAAGCAGATCGGCGAAGCGCGGCTCGACCGACGTCGCAAACTGCGCGATGTAGTCGATGGAACAGTCGCCGGATTTGAGAAAAGTGAAAACGCGCAGCTTCTCGACACCAGCTTCCAGTCGGCCTTCCGCATCATCACGAGTCCTCAAGCACGCGATGCGTTCGATCTGACGAAGGAGCCGATGGCCGTGCGCGAGCGTTACGGCATGAACCGGTTCGGACAGTGCTGCCTGCTCTCGAGGCGACTGGTCGAGGCGGGAGTCCGCTTCGTCACGATCAACACGTTTCTGACCGTCTTCAACGAAGTGACGTGGGACATCCACGGCACGTTGCCGTTCACCTCGATCGAAGGGATGAAGAACATTGTCGCGCCGATGTACGACCAGGCCTACAGCGCCCTCATCGAAGACCTCGTGCAGCGCGGGTTGCTCGACGACACGCTGGTCTGCAATGTCTCCGAGTTCGGCCGCACGCCGCGCGTGAATCCAGCGGGAGGCCGCGACCATTGGCCTCAATGCTGGACGGTCTACTTCGCAGGCGGCGGCGTGAA
>JAYUFF010000703.1:0-4437 GCA_043738825.1 Schlesneria sp. | reverse complement strand
AGACTGCCGGAGAACAGTCCCAGCCACTCCGCCCAGCGTTTCTGATACCACAGGCCCACGGCTTCCGTGAATCGAAACAGCGAGTAGAGCAACGCCCCCAGAGCCAACAACCACAACCGTGAGTCCGTCAGTTGGGAGGCCGCGTTCAGAAAGATTTGCGGATACCGATTCGCGGGGTTCAGATGAAAGTGCCGGATCAGTTGCTCGGCCGTGTCTCGCACATCGCGATGGACCAGCCAGAGCAGACCGATCCCGGCCAGCAGGATGAGCAGACCTTTTGCCGCCTCAAACACAGCAATCCAACGCAGGCCAACTCGCGAGTTCAATGAAAGCATGATCGTCCCAAACTCCGGTGTCATTCGTTGAAGGCGTAGGACCGGTTCACGGCTCTTCCCAATTTCAAAGTAGGGTGGGACCAGCTCGCTTCGAGCGCCGGCCCACCAGGAAAAACCTTCGAGAATGGATGGTGGGCCGGCGCGGCGAAGCGCCACTGGTCCCACCCTACATTCTGTGCAAATTCAAACTGGATGGAACCGGCCCGACCTTACTTCGACTTCGCTCCGTGGACGGCACCGTCATTTGCCAACATTCGTGTCCTCTGGGACGGCGTTGTGGATCTGTTCTTGGATGGCGTCGCCAATGTCGTTGGGAAGGATGATCCCGAGCGTCAAGGCCGCCTCGACCTGTTGGCCGCTCTCGGAATCAACCACGCTGGTCACAAGGATCGGAATGACCTCCAGCGGCAGTTCTTCTGAAATCGTTGGAGTTTGATTTTCGATCTCACGCAGCGCGTCGATCAATCCCGGCTCGACGGTGGCTTCGTCCAGGGATGCCAATGTCTCGGAAGGCCGAATCAACACGATGGCCTGCCTGGCCCGCTCACGCACGCTGGCTTGTCCCGTCTGCGCGGCGTGCAGCAACGTCTCACCCGCCGTGGCGGCGGCGGATCCCAGTTCACCCAGTGCCTGTGCGGCGTGTCCCTGCACGAGATCGGAGTCGTCGCGCAATCGACGGCATAATCCCTCAATGACGACCGAAGTCGGATCGGCCACCCAGGGCAGGACGGTCGTCACGTGCGCGCGGACCAGTTCGTTCGGATCTTCGAGCAACGACAATAAAAGACTCACCGACCCTTCATCGAGATTGCCCCAGCGGCCCAGCGCGTCCACCGCCGCCGTTCGGACCTGCGAGTCCGTGTCGCTCAGACCCGCGAGAACGTTCTGCCGGGTGACGGTGGTTGGCTGGTCAATCATGCTGAGTGCGCGAACGGCCTGGCATCGAACGTTGGCATCTTCATCCCGGCAGACTCCCTCCAAAGCGTTCGCTGCGCCCTCATCATTCACGCCGAGTTTGCCAAGCGATTCCGCCGCGCTGGCCCGCACATCCGCGTTGATATGTTGCAAGGAATGGACCAGCGATGGGATTGCCACGTGCGCCGACTCACCCATTTCGCCCAAGGCTTTCGCGGCGAGAGAACTGACCACGTTGTCCTGGTCTCGCAGCGCGCGGACCAAACCGATGACGGAAACGTGGCCGACGGCCTCGCCGATCTTTCCGAGTGCCTCCACCGCCTTCGCCCGCACCGCGTCGTTTTGATCGGTGAGCGCCTCGACCAATGCCGGAGCCGTCTCCTGCGCCGATTCGCCGATCGTTCCCAGCGCTTCCGCCGTCTGAGCACGGATGACACTATCCGGACTGGCCAGCCCCTCAACCAACCCATCCGTGGCTTTGTCATCAAGGTGGCCGATCAAACCGATCGCCTCGGCGGCGGCATCTCGGACGGGTTCGTCCCGGTCCTGCAGCATCGGAGCCAGAGCGCAAAACGCATCCGACGCGGCTTCGCCCATCGCTCCCAACCCCCGCGCCGCCGAGACTCTCAATGACGGGCTGGCATCCTGCAACACTTCCACGAGCGCCTCGACAATTGCGGCAGTCGGCCCTCCCACTTTGCCCACGGCATCGATGGCTGCTTGACGCACGGATTCATCTTCGTCCTTGAGCAGCGCAATCAAACCGGGAGCCGCAATCGCAGCGGACGGTCCAATCAGTCCAAGCGCACGAGCCGCCTGTGCGCGGACCGACAATGAACTATCGGTCAACGCCTCCTGAAGCGTCTGCACGGCGAGTTCCACGGGTTCGAGGGAAGACACGGGAACTAACGGCGGCCTCCATTTCAGCGACCGCAACAACCGGGATGGAATCGCCACACGAACCGGCTTTCTTTCGGACGGGACGGCACCCGAGCTGGCGATGATGCCCAGGGCCTCGGTCAAGCATTGACGCACGATGTCGCTGGAGTCTCGGCTGAGCGGGACGAGCAACACAATCGTTCCGCGCTCGCGAAGGTGGCCCAGTGCTGCCGTGGCAATGGCACGCACATGTTCGTGCTCGTCGTGCAGGTGACGAACCAAGGCAGGGATCGCCGCAGGTCCGATGTTGGCGAAAATCACCGGGAGTCGTTCCCGTTGCTCTTTCGTCAGCGAAGTCACGCCTCCCAGCGAAATCAGCAACGGACTGATGGCTCCCGCACCGTACTGGGGCAGTGCATGGCACGCCCGCTCATGAATCGGCTCGTTGGGATTCCACAAGTCGGTGATGGTCTCCGAAAGAACCTGCCCCTGACGAAACGAGGCGAAGATCTGCTGCAGCAACACCAGAGTGAAGAACATGCGGAACACCGCCAATAAGGTTGATGCCGGCCACCTGGCCTGACGGACGTAAGAGACATCCAAAAGGTGACTCGCTTTGGCGAGATCCAAGACATCGACAATTCTCAACAACACAATCAGCGCGTTCGCCACAAAATCAACATAGGTCGGATCGCCTTGGCCCGCCTTCACGATGTACCAGTCTCTCCCGATCGTCTCATACAACCCGAGGTTCAGCAGCGCGAAGCCGCCGATCATTCCCACCGTCGCAGTCACCAGCAACGGCACCCCCACCGCCTGACCGTAGCGAACCAGGTTCACCGCGAGTTCCTGGCCCTTCAGCGGATTGTGGACCGACTTGTAACCGCGCGAGACGGCATACCGCTCCAGATCAATGAGCATGTACGCGAGGCACGCGGTGACTCCCATGAACAAGGGGATGAGGGCACAGACGACGGTCACGGCCGGAAGTTGTCGCGATGTCCACCAGCCGACAAACAGCGACAGCAACACGAGGCTCATAAACGTCGGCCACGAAGCCCACGAGAAGAGTCCCTGCCAGAGTTGGAATCCTTGCCGAATGCTGCCCCTCACGCTGCTGGCGAAAACGGCCACGGCCCACTCGATCAGACCCAGGCGGAACAGAAATCCGGCCGCAACCACAACCAACAGCAGCCCCAAGACAACCAAATACGACGAACTGAGCTGATCCAAACGCACCAGGAATTCGGCGTGATTCATGCGAAAAGTTCCGTGAGATAAGCCTGCGCGGGGGATGGCCGGGTCGCCGAAAGTTTTACGGACTGTAACAGGTCGTGTGCTCGTTTCCGTATATCTCGGCAGTGCATTTCCGCTCGGCCAAGTCGGTCACGCCCGCGTCGCGATGCGATTGCCTCGATTTCGTCTTCCGCAAAACAGACTGCGAATTCGACACCGATTCGATGGTCGTTGATCAAATATCGCGGGGTGGCCGTCAACGCCGTGAACGATTTTAGGCGTTGAGTGTTTGAAGTTGATGGGCGGCATGGAGTTCATCGAGGTTGGCGGAGCGGATTTGGGGGCCACCAATTTGGTCGGACTGTCGTTTGCGGGGCCAGGGGCGGGTGCTTTTGCGGCGGCGTTCGTAGCCGTCTCGACACGACGCGGCGAGCCGGTCGATGAGCGGGAAGTCGAGGCCCATTGCCGCGCGTGGCAGGCCTTGGTGGAGGGCGCGTAAAGCACCAGCCGTGCTGCGTTCGTGAGAGGACAGGCCGCGCGCGAGCCATTCGCGTGTGGACCACAGTTCCAGTGTCCACAGGGCCAGCAGTGACCAGTCGAGTTCGAGTTCCACGTTTCGGGGCGCAGGGCTGCGGAGTTTGCCGCGACCAAACGTCTGCTTGAACGTGCGGAAGAAAAGTTCCACTCCCCAGCGTCGTCGACAGATGTCAGACATCTGTTTCGTGGAGTGTTGCCTTTCGTCGAGCAGGTTGGTGATCAGCCACACGGATTGGCGACCATCGTGAAACTCGCGCAACCGCAGCACGAGCGGCGGCTGCGACCGACGGCGGTTCTTTTCCGGCCAGAGGTCGACGATGTGGACGTGACGGCGAACGTGGCCCAATCCTCGCAGCAGCCGCACCTGACCCGCCACGCGGATCACGAACGAATGGCCGCGATCCAACAGCGTCTGCCAGTGTTCGTCGCCCTGAAATCCCGCGTCGGCCACGAGCAGTGTCCGGTCGGGAAGACCGTCGAGCCTCTCGCGCAGATGCGCCCGTTCGCTCGAACCGGACGGCCCCTGCCGCCAGTC
>JAYUFF010000702.1:0-4440 GCA_043738825.1 Schlesneria sp. | reverse complement strand
ACCTCGGCCCAGCCCAACGCGACCGACAGGAAGATCGTGTTGCGCGCGGGAACGTACGTGATCGGGATGCCGCCCGACATCTCGTCGTCCGTCCGATCTTTGGGGACGGCGATGTCGTCGGTGAGAGCCGATCCACCGAACGCTCGCAGATCGAGCGGCACGACGATGTGACGCTTCACACCCGCAGCGGCACAGACACGAGCGGCTGCCTCCAACTCGAAGCGATGCCGCTGGCCGTAATCGAACGACAGCGCATACGGCTCGAATCCCTCGGCCATTGCGATGGCGAGGATCGTGGCCGAATCGAGGCCACCGCTGACGAGCACGACCGCTCGTCGAGATTTGTTCGTACTCATGAGTCCTGTCCGACGCGACCAAAAAAACTTCACTCGGACAACGAAGTTATCAGGCCAGCGCGGCGACTGTCGAGGATCGGGTCAGCGGGTCAGTTTACCGAAGGAGCAAGTGTGCCGAAGGCTGAAGTCCGGCTTAGCTTTGTCAGCCGGACTTCTCTCCGGAAGGGCGTGCCCCGCAGAGAAGTCCGGCTTTCGGAAAAGCCGGACTTCAGGATCACCAACTGCGGTGGATTCGCAGCCCGACTCCCGGCACAACCAGTTGGACGGGCGGATAGGCATACCCGTTGAAGCCGTATCCGTAGTCGGGATAGTTGTGATTGACATTGGTGGTGCCGCGATGGATGACCGTGGGCCGCATCTGGCCGAACAGGATCTCCATCGTCGAGTCGTGGATGTAGCTGGGGTTGGCGTTGTACTCGGCGCGGATGAACGGGATCGACTTGTAGATCTCGTAGTACATCTGCGACATGTAGCGCGGATCGACTCGCCCGGCGGGAGGCTCGACCGAGACGACGCCCTCCTTGTCGAAGCACTCACCGGGGACGATGACCGGCAAGCCATCGTCGTTCGGTTCTGGGGTCGGAGCCGGTGGCTTCTGCAACTCGACACCCTCGTTCTGTCGCAGCGAAACGAGTCGCACGGCGGACTTGGCTTTTGATCCGGCTTGCGTCGAGAACACGGCCGGAGCTGGCGGCACATGATCCTTCGCCCCCGCTGCCACGGGGAAGTCACCCGGCTGAATCGTGATCTTCCAGCCATCGAAGTCTTGCACCACGGAGTCCGCCGCAACGCCAACCGCACTGCTGCCGCACACCATCGCTCCACAGACCAACCACTGCGTCAACTTGCCGTTCATACCATGCACCTTCACGAGTTCTCGACCTCTCGCACCGCTTCCAGTCGCCAGTGCCACTCCCACGCTAGAGGTTGGGGGAGACCGCTGTCAAATGGCGAGTTCGTCTTCGATCCAGATTCTCACGATCGGAACGAGTTGAAAGGAATTGGCCAGACGCGATGCCGCGCAGTCTTTTTGCACCGGCCTTGAGTTCGACTGTTGCCAACTTTGGAGTGCGGGGATTCATCACTGCTTTTGTTTTTCGTGCTCCGAGGATTACCGACGCTCCTGCCGGTTGACTGGCGCGTTCCCCAATACCCCGTCGCAAGAAATCAAAGCGGCGATGAATCGCCGCAGTCCAAAGGAAATGGTAAAACGTCGGCCATTCAACACCAACCCGACGCGTAAGCGAGGGTGATCTGTGGTTGCTTGCGAACCCCTCGCTTACGCGTCGGGTTGGTGTTCGTGTGACTTCTAAGAAAAACAGACTCATTCATTGGGGAGCCTTCGCGTGTCTGGCAAAGCCTGGGGCGGCGCGTTCGATGAGAAGACCGATTCTCGCGTCGAGAAGTTCACCGAGTCGATCAGCTTCGACAATCGTCTCGCCGCCGTCGATATTCGCGGTTCGCAGGCGCATGCAAAGATGCTCGCGAAGGTGGGACTGCTGACCGGCGACGAGTGCCGCCAGATCGTCGAGACGCTCGATGTCATCGGACAAGAGATCGCGCGAGGCGAGATGGCGTGGAAGACGGAACTCGAAGACATCCACATGCACATCGAGTCCGCGCTGATCGCCCGCATCGGTGATGTCGGCCGCAAGCTGCATACGGCTCGCAGCCGGAACGATCAGGTGGCGACAGACCTCAAGCTGTACGTGCGCGATGCGCTCGTCATGGTCGATGAGCTGCTGCTCGAACTCCAACGAGCCTTCGTCGATCGCTGTGACATCGACGCGGATGTTGTTCTGCCCGGATTCACGCACATGCAGCGTGCTCAGCCCGTGATGGCCGCGCACTATTGGCTGGCCTACTGTGAGAAATTTCAGCGAGACCGGGAACGATTGGCCGACTGCCTCAAGCGAGTGAATGTTCTACCGCTCGGCGCGGCGGCTCTGGCGGGGACGAGCTTGCCCATCGACCGGAATGAAACCGCGTCGCTGCTCGATTTCGTTGACATTGCGGCGAACAGCCTCGACGTGTCGAGCGATCGAGATTTTCTGGCCGAAGCCATTTTTGACTTCTCGCTGATCGCGGTCCATCTGTCGGGTTGGGCCGAGGAATGGATTCTGTGGTGTACGACTGAGTTTGGTTTTTTGAAACTGCCCGATGCGTACACGACCGGCTCGTCGATCATGCCTCAAAAACGCAACCCCGATGTGCTGGAGTTGATTCGCGGCAAGTCGGCCCGCGTGATCGCCGACGTGCAGCAAATCCTCACGCTGCTGAAGGGCCTGCCGCTCGCGTACAACCGTGACCTGCAAGAGGACAAGCTGGCGTTCTTCGATGCCCTCGACACCGTTCAGGCGTGCCTCGAACTGGCACCGAGCATCGCCCGTCACGCGAAGCTGCAGGTCGAGACGATCAACGCGCGACTGGAAGAGGGCTTTCTCGACGCGACGACTCTGATGGAGTACCTGATCGGCAAAGGAGTCCCGATGCGCACCGGCCACGAAGTCGTCGGCAAGCTCGTCCGGCTGTGTGAGACCAGGCGTTGCAAGCTCGTCGATCTTCCCTTGGCCGAGTTGCAGCAAGCCTGCGACAAGATCGAGGCCGATGTGTCCGGGTTCCTCGGCGTGCGGAACGTCGTCTCGCGCCTGAGCAGCTTCGGCAGCGGAGGCCGCGCGGCTGTGGCCGAACGAGTCGCCGCGTGGCGAGAGAGACTGACTCCGGCAACTCGCTGAGAAGCGTACCCGCCGATTGAAGCCTGAAGCGCGAGCGAAGTCTTCCTTCGCACGCGCTTCAGGCTTCAATCGGTCAATCATCCTCCTTGAGATGCCTCACTGATGCGCACACTGCGAATGACGCTGGCCTACGACGGCACGAACTACTGCGGCTGGCAGTTGCAGCCGAATGGCGTTTCGTTGCAGCAGGTCGTCGAGCACGCGCTGTCGCAGTTCACTCACGAACCGGTCCGCGTCACGGCGTCAGGCCGCACGGACGCCGGAGTTCATGCCATCGGGCAGGTCATCAGTTTTGAAACGTCTTCGACCGCCCCGTGTCATGGTTTTCTGAACGGCCTGCCCGTGCATCTGCCCGACGATGTGGTCGTGCGGGCCGTCGAAGAGGCCGCTCCGGGATTCAACGCACGGTACGATGCCAAACGAAAATGGTATCGCTACGTCATCCACAACAGCCCGACTCGGCTGCCGTTTCTTCGCACGTCCGCCCTCTGGCAACGCAGCAACTTGAACGATCAGGCCATGCACGAGGCCGCCAGCGTACTGCTCGGCACTCACGACTTCCGCTGCTTCGAGACCCAGTGGCCGAACCGTTCCACGAGCATCCGCACCATCTTTCGGTCCAGCGTGACCCGCGCATCGGGCTGGCCGGTGTGGGGGGAAGAGTCGAGCGACGAGCGACGAGAGACGAGAGCCAAGCCGGAAGCTGCGCCGACGGAAAGCTCGACATCAATGACCCCGCCACCTCTCGCTCTTGACTCTCGACTCTCAACTCTCGACTTCCTCTGCTTCGACATCGAAGCCGACGGGTTTCTCTACAACATGGTGCGAGCCATCGTCGGCACGCTGATCCATGTCGGGCGAGGCCGCTGGTCGGCAGACGACATGCGCCGAATCATCGAGACCGGCGACCGATCCGCCGCCGGCGAGACCGCCCCCGCGCACGGCCTGTGCCTGATGCGAGTCGATTACGACTTGAATCCCTCAGACTGAAACCGCTCGCAACCCAACGAGTTATGCCTCGCACGGTCATCAGTGAGACGTTTGCGGCTGGCAACGCTCGCAGGGTCTGCCTTGGCTTGCCCGTCCTGGCTCTGACCGGCTCGCAACTTCGATGGCGGGCAAAAGCCACACGGCGTGCCCGCCATCCACCAGTTGCCCGCGTTCGCGCCCACGCCGCTGGCGTTGGGGCTTAGAAACTATCTCAAAAGCCGATTACTCCGCACCGAGTCGATGAGCACGTCGGTACCACAGCAAGGCGCAGGCGAGTTGAATGAGTCCGAGATGATTGAACCAGTTCTTGTCGTAGCGGACGAGCAGTGCGCGGCACTTTGACAACCAACCCAGCGTGC
>JAYUFF010000701.1:0-1654 GCA_043738825.1 Schlesneria sp. | reverse complement strand
TTCTCGGACGAAGATGAAGCCACGCTGCGCGACCTCTCGACACAGGTCGCGATCGCGTTGCAAAACACGCGCGAACGCGAATCGCTGCTGAGGTCTCACCGCCAACTGACCGAGCAGGTGACGAAGGGGGTCTCGCTCATCGGCGATAGCCCGGCGATGCAGGCCATGCGCGGCACCATTCACCGCCTGGCCGCGATCGACCTGCCGGTGTTGATTCTCGGCGAAAGCGGGACGGGGAAAGAGGTCGTCGCCCAGTCCCTGCACTATCAGGGACCGCGTGCCGACCGGCCCTTCGTCGCCGTCAACTGTGCGGCTCTGACCGAGACGCTGCTTGAAAGCGAATTGTTTGGCCATGAAAAGGGCGCGTTCACCGATGCCCGTGAAATGCATCGCGGCAAGTTCGAAGTGGCCGAAGGGGGGACGATCCTGCTCGATGAGATCGGCGACATGAGTCCCGGCGGTCAGGCGAAACTGCTGCGCGTGCTGGAGCAAAAGGTCATCACGCGCGTGGGCGGTTCGCAGTCGATCCCGATCAACGCGCGAGTCATTGCCGCGACAAATGCCCATCTCGCCGATGCCGTTCGCGCGAAGAAGTTTCGCGAAGACCTGTACTTCCGACTGAACGTCGTCACGCTCGAACTGCCGCCACTGCGAGAGCGATCCGATGATGTGCTGCCGCTCGCCGAACATTTTCTCAACGGTTTCGCAATTCAGGCGCGTCGGCCGAAGCTCCAATTGTCAGAGAGAGCCCGCAAGCGGCTGCAAGCTCACACTTGGCCCGGCAATGTGCGTGAGCTTCGCAACCTGATGGAGCGTGTGGCGTTTCTGGCTCCCGGCGAGAAGGTCGAAGCCGACGACCTCGCCTTCATCCTCAGCCCCGATCAAAACCGGATGCAGGAGCCGTCGCTCGACCTCGGCCTCGGCGAAGCGACCATCGTGTTCCAACAGGACTTCATCCGCCGAGCCATCAAGCGCGTCCGCAACAACATGAGCGAAGCGGCGCGCCTCATGGGGCTGCACCGTTCAAATCTGTATCGCAAGATGCGGCAACTCGGCATGAATGAGGCCAGCGGACGCGATGAAGAGTATCTCGATGGCCCCGACGTTTTGGATAACCCGGCGAAGTAGTTGACCCTCATTTTTAAGAACTCATCCAGACGCAAGCTCAACGGGCGTCGGTTGATTTGACGGCATCTAACTCGACCGCTACGATGCCGCCCCGTTGAAAAGGCGTTGTGCGAGGGTTCTGCTGTGGTGGTTTGTGTGTTCCGGCGGAACATCGCCTCATAATTCCTGGAGGAGTCGGCAACGTGTCAGAGATCGTGGTGAAGGATTTCTTGGAAGCTGGCATTCATTACGGACACCGAACCAGTCGGTGGAACCCGAAAATGCGGCCCTATATTTACGGCCGTCGTAACCAGATTCACATCATTGACGTGAAAGAGTCGGTTCGCGGTCTGCTGCGAGCCAAGCGATACCTTCAGAAAGTCTCGGCTCAGGGAAGCTTGATCTTGTTCTGTGGGACGAAGAAGCAGGCTGCCGACACGATTCGCGATTCAGCGGTTTCGGTCAACATGCCGTACGTCGATTACCGTTGGCTGGGCGGCATCTTCACAAACTTCCGCACGATTCGCAGTCGGATCAAGCGCCTTGA
>JAYUFF010000700.1:0-1654 GCA_043738825.1 Schlesneria sp. | reverse complement strand
AAGCTGTTGCTCAAGGAAGACGTGATCCCCGGACACGTCAACAAGGTTCTGTTTGTGCTCGCGCCGGGCATCTCGGTCTTCACGACGTTCCTCGCGTTCTCCGTCGTGCCGTTCGGGCCGGTGCCGAAGAATCTGAGTCCGGGTGATGGCCAGTTCCCGTTCATTATCGCGCCGGGGATCGACCTTGGAATCGTGTTCATCTTCGCGATCGGCAGCCTGGCGGTGTACGGGGTCATTCTTGGCGGCTGGGCCTCGAACAACAAATACAGTGCGCTCGGCTGCCTGCGGGCGAGTGCCCAGGTCGTCAGCTACGAGATTCCACTGGGCCTGTCGGTCGTCGGGCTGGCGCTGCTCTGCGGGACGATGAGCATCGAAAAGATTTTGCTCTTCCAGGCGGAGCGCGGCATCTACGGTTGGAACATCTGGTATCAACCGTTGGCGTGCGTGATTTTCTTCATCGCGGCGATGGCCGAGGCGCAGCGTCTGCCGTTCGACCTGGCCGAGTGCGAGCAGGAACTGATCGGCGGCTGGCACACCGAGTACAGCGCGATGAAGTGGGGCCTGTTCTTCCTCGCCGAATACACGCACGTCATCACGATCAGCTTCCTGACGAGCATCTTGTTCTTCGGTGGCTGGCATCTCCCGTTCATTGCCGAAGCAGACAGCGCCTACACCGGCGCGACGCTGGTCAAGGTGCTAGTGCTGCTCACCAAGGCCTTCGGGTTCATCATCGTGATTCAAATGCTGCGGTGGACGATCCCCCGCTTCCGCTTCGACCAATTGATGGGGCTGGCGTGGCTGGTGCTGATCCCGCTGGCAACGGTCAACGTCCTGCTGGTGATGATCGTCAAACAGTTTGAATTGAATGAATGGTGGCTGCTGCCGGGATCGGCGGCCGTGTTTCTGGCAGCCGGGTTGATGGGAACTCAATCGACGAAGCCGTTCGCGCGACGGGTGGCCGCACCGGTGGAGACGGATGGTCACGGCGGGCATCACACACACGCACATTGAGAATGAAAATCGTGAGCGGGAGAAGCCCCCTCACCCTATCCCTCTCCCCCGAAGACGGGGGCGAGGGGACAAAGCGGGGAAGTAGAAATGGCAATCAACGCGAACGATGTCGAGTGGGTCGAAGAGGCTCCGATGAACTTCTGGGAGGCGACGTTTCTCCCGGCGGTCTTCGATGGGCTGCTGACCACGGGCGGGCACGTCACGAACATGCGCACCGTGACCGAGTTGTATCCCGAGCAACAGCCGACGCTGCCGACTCACTATCGCGGCGTTCATCGACTCAACCGCGATGACAAGGGCCGGGTGAAGTGCGTGGCCTGCATGATGTGCGCGACAGCCTGCCCGGCTCACTGCATCGAGATCGTGGCGCAGGACGCTCCCAAGGACGACCCGAACTGGGCCGATCGCGACAAGTTCCCGAAGAGCTTCGTCATCGACCAACTCAAGTGCATTTACTGCGGCATGTGCGAAGAAGCCTGTCCGGTCGATTCGATCGAACTGACGCACATCTACGACCTGACCGGAATGACTCGCGAGGAAATGATGTTCGACAAGGAGAAGCTGCTGAGCGTGTACGACCAGACGAAGGATTCCGGCGTCGATCCGATCCGGACTCACAAGGGAAAGCTTGGTCACGCCAGCG
>JAYUFF010000699.1:0-4447 GCA_043738825.1 Schlesneria sp. | reverse complement strand
AACAGGGCTACTCGCTGACCGACGACCCGCGCGAGGCCGACACGATCCTGTTCAACACGTGCAGCGTTCGCGAGCACGCCGAACACAAGATCTACTCGGCGCTCGGTCGGCTCAAGTTCAGCAAGCAGGCGCGGCCGAATCAGGTGATCGGCGTTCTCGGCTGCATGGCGCAGAAGGATCAGGAACTGGTCTTTCAACGTGCGCCGCATGTCGATCTGGTCGTCGGTACGGGCCAACTGGCCGAAGTTCCCAAGCTGATCGACGCCGCGCGCGCGCGGCGCGAACGGTCGCTCGCCGTGAGCCTCGATCGCAAAGAAGGAGGCCGCGCCGCAGTCAGCGACAGTTTCCAAAGCTACGATCCTCTGCGCGAACCCCAGATGCGACCGTCTCCGCATCAGGCATTCGTCCGCATCGTGATCGGCTGCGACAAGTTCTGCACGTACTGCGTCGTCCCGATGACGCGCGGTCCCGAGCAGAGCCGGCCGCCGCGAGACATCCTCCACGAAGTGAAGGTGCTCGCCGACCAGGGCGTCAAAGAAGTGACGCTGCTCGGCCAGACGGTCAATAGCTACAAGCACACTCAGGACGGCAGGCTCTTTCGGCTGTCCGACCTGCTCGAACACATTCACGATGTCGATGGAATCCTGCGGCTGAAGTTCGTCACCAACTTCCCGAAGGACATGTCCGACGATCTGCTTCAAGCCGTGCGAGACCTGCCAAAGTGTGCCCAGTACCTGCACGTCCCGGCTCAGTCGGGCTGCAACGAGGTGCTCAAGCGGATGAAGCGCGGCTACACGGTCGAGGACTACCGCGAGATGTTCGGCCGCATTCGTTCGACACTGCCGAAGGCGGCCGTGTCGAGTGACTTCATCGTCGGCTTCTGCGGCGAAACGGAGGAGGCTCATCAGAAGAGCCTCGACCTGATTCGTGAGTGCCGGTTCAAGAACAGCTTCATTTTCAAATACAGTCCGCGCCCGGGAACGAAGGCGTTTGAACTGCTCGCCGACGACATCCCCGAAGCCGTGAAGAAGCAGCGCAACAACGAGATGCTTGCGGTGCAAAACCAAATCAGCGCCGAAGACAACGCCGAGTTCATCGGCTCGGATGTCGAAGTGCTGGTCGAAGGTCTGAGTAAGACCGAATTGAAGCGGGGCGATGTCGAACCTCATTCCGGCCCCGTTCAACTGACGGGTCGCACGTCATGCGACCGCATCGTCGTCTTTCACGGCAACCCGCGCCTCGCCGGAACTCTGGCCACGATTCAGATCGACGATGTCACACCCACAACAATGATCGGTCAAATCGTCACGCGCGAAGTCCAACACGGCTCGTCGATGTTGCTGCCGATTTTGGTTTGAGAGACTCAGAGTCTATCCGGAAAGAAACGACTTGTTTTCAGGGTGCCGCGGTCACGGCTTTGCGTGGCCGTGCTCTTAGGGGCTGTGCATGATCAAGTTCCGAGAGTTCTGAAAAGTAACCCGCAGCGTGAGCGAGGGCGGACGCTTCGAACGACGGCGACTGAAATCGACCAGGCCGTGGAGTGTCCGCCCTCGCTCACGCTGCGGGTTACTTGAACTCAGACGGCAACTCTCGGAAGTAGGAAATGCACAGCCTCTTATGCAGTGAAGACACGGCCACGCAAAGCCGTGACCGTGGCACCCAAACGCAGAACCAGCCATCACCAAGATCATCTCGATCACTTCAGGTCGTGTGGCTTCTTACGGCCGCCGACAACTCGCGTAGAAACGTCTCGATGTCGGCTTGAGTGTTGTAGCCGTGAATGGCGACTCGCAATCGACCGGCGTGCGACATGATGTGAATGTTGCGAGCCTTCAACTGCTGAGCGATCTTGTCCGCGTCGGGATGACGAAATGCGAAGATGCCCGCGATCGCCGACTCGTCGCGCGGCGTCAGCAACTCGACGGGAAGCTTGGAGACTTCTTCAAGACAAGCCAGCGTCAATGGGCGCGCGATCTCATTGATGGCTGCGACGCCGATGCCGCGCAGGTACTGAAGGGCCGCTCGAATCGCATAGATCGCGGGGAAGTTTGGCATCCCCACGGCAAAACCTGCGGCTCCGGGGCGGCTGACGGCACGCTCGAACCGGTTCGGCCCGAACGCATCCTCCAGGTGAAGCCAGCCACCGGCCGGCACATTCCAATCGTTGGCCCGCGCCGACGGCACGCCGACCAGTCCGCCGCCGTGGCTCGCGAGAATCCATTTGTGAGTGCTGCTGACGATCAGATCAGCACCGGTCAGATCAAGCGGGATGCGACCGATCGCCTGCGTGACATCGACCGCAAGCAGCGCTGAGGAATGCCGCCGCACGGTCTCCACCACGGTCGGCAGGTGGATCATGTGCCCGGCGAAGAAGCTGACCAGCGACGTGGTGACGAGCCGCGTGCGAGGTGTCAGCAACTTGGCGAGGTCTTCCACGTGCAGTACACCCGCGCGAGACTGCCAGACACGAACCGTGGCGGGACACGTTGGCTGCAACCACGGCGTGGCACCGGCGGGAAAATCGAGATCGTTGATGACGACTTCGTCTCCCGCGCGCAGTCGCATCGCCAGCGCCGCTAGGTTGTACGCCTCGGACGAACACGAACAGATGCCGATCTCGTGTGCGGTCAGTCCGTACAGTTCCGCGACGAGCGACTTGGTCTCTTCGAGAGCCGCGAAGTGTTTCTCGCGACCGTCCATGCCGAGTTGCTTGTCGCGGAAATACTGCTGCAACGCCTCGCCCACTTCCACCGGCGGCAGCCCCTCCGCCGCCGAGTTCAAATAGACCATTTCCTCCAACATCGGAAACGAACGGCGTCGAGAGTCAGCGGTGAGCATGGTCAGTCTCCGTAATCAGGCATGTAGGATGGGCACTCCTGCCCGTCCGGCTGTTATAGTCCGGACCCCTTGGTCCGGACGAAGCAACGAACGGACCAAGGGGTCCGTTCCACAATTCAATTCAACTCGGCCAGACCACCAAACTCGTCACGCACCGAACGCCTTCCGCAGCAGGCTGAGGCTCTTCGGGATCGCCGTGGTCGGGGCTTCCTTGCCTTCCATTTCGAGCGACACGTAGCCGCGATAGTTGTGCTGGCGAAGCAGCTTGGCCACGCGGTCGTAATCAATGTCGAGCGAGTACCACTCACCACCACCGAAGTAGGTCTTGGCTTGAACGAGGACGGCTCGCGGGGCGAGGGCCTCCATTTGCTCGTACATGTTTTCCAGGAAGTTGCCCGTGTCGAGCGTCGCCTGCAACCACGGAGACTTGATCGCGTCGAGCACCTTCAAGACGCCGGCTGCCTCGCGCCCCAGGCCCCAATGATTTTCGAGGCCCATCACCACACCGCACTCTTCGGCTTTCGGGAGCAGTTCCTCGAAGCTGCGGTTCACCCACTCAAACCCCTGCTCGTCGGAGTAGCCCGGCAAGCGCGGCTCGATCCCCTTGTTGGCCATCAACTCGTCGAAGCTCTTGCTCGTGCCCCAGCGACCGGTGTTGACTCGGATTGTGGGGATGCCGAGTTCGTAGGCCAACTCCAAGCACCGGGCGGTGTGCGCGACGTTCTTCTTCCGTTTCTCTTCGTCCGGTGTGACGAAGCCCTGATGCGTCGAGAAGCCCATCAGATCGAGACCCAACGAAAACGCGAGCCGCTTCAGTTTGCGAAGGTACGGCTTATCGACTTGGCCTCCCGCCGCCTTGGCCGCCTCTTCCATGTGAACGTGCAGGATTTCGACGCCATCGAAACCGATCTCGGCCGCTTGCTCGAGACAACTCTCGATGGGCGTCGGCTCCCCTTGGAAGTGCCAGAACGAGTACGTCGAGACTCCAATCCGATTGGCTCTCCGCCGCTTGATCCCCGGTGTTTCTGCGGTCAGCCCCACCGAGGCCGCTCCCCCCACAACGCCCAGCGCGGCAAGGCTCACCATTTCGCGACGAGTAATCTGCACGATGTTCATTCCTAACGAGGCTTCGCCTCAAACCGGTGAGATGTGTGACTCAGGCAAACCGTGCCACTGCTGCGGAGTCTGCGGAGAAGCAGTGTTCTTTGCGAGGTCGTTTTCCAACCGGCACGGCTTCTCCGCAGACTCCGCAGTGGTGGCACGTTCTTTGGTGATTTGTTACTCAATCAGGGCCACCCAGCCCATCGACACCGTCAAGCCCTACTCGGACGACCGCCCGCTGCTGGTCCCCGGCACCGCCGAAACCCGCGAATACCGCCTGCGCTGGTGGGACAACGGCGACTGGAACCCCGTCCAAAAACTCACCGTCGGCGCGTGAGCCGACGCGCGCGGATACCGTGGCAAACGTCCGAAGTCTCCGAAGACGTCGAACACTTTTTGGCGGATCGAGTGGCACGCCCGGAGTCCTCGATGGGCGTGAAATCATGGAACCACGCCCTTCCCAAAGCGTCAGGGCGTGCCACACTGTTCAAGATTCACTTTGGTCGTG
>JAYUFF010000698.1:0-4461 GCA_043738825.1 Schlesneria sp. | reverse complement strand
GGCACGGCCACGCACAGCCGTGACCGTGAGAGTGGGAAACAGCCTTCACTTCCTCGCACGGCCACGTCGAAGTTCCGTGACCGTGGCACCCCCAATTGAAAAAGCCGATGGCCCTGTCTCGAACAGCGCTCTGCTGGAGAGACGCACCGATCCGCGATACGATCTCCGCTCGCCGGTCGAGGGCTCGCACACACGCAAGTTGCCGAAGCCGGAAAAAGGGAGTACAGCAATGATGGCAGCACCGAGCTTTGGTGTCGGATGGTTGAAAGTTCTGTTCCTTCTGTTGGGAGGCAGCGGCTTGCTGGGGATGCCGCCCGGCGAGCGAGACTCGCTGCTGTTGAAGGCGGCTCCACAACAGACGCTGCTGTATTTCGAGTGGGCCGGTCGTGCAGCGGGCCAACCGGGCGCGGCGGGCATTGATGGGCTGGCGGCTGATCCCGAAGTGCGGGCATTTTTCGAGGCCCTCGATCAGGCCATCACCAATGCGCAATACCCCAACGCCGACGAAGAGCAGCAACGCCTGCAACAGGAAGTGCCCAAGCTGGTCAAGCTGTTGACGGCTCATCCCGGCTGCTTGTTCATCGGGTTCGAGCCGCCGCTGCCGGGCGAAAGTCTGCTCAAGACACTGTCACCGAACGATGTGATCGCGCGGTTTCGGATCGGCCTCGTGTCGTCGGCGGGCAAGGATGTGGAGCCGCTGCTCGAAACGATCGCATTGCTGGCGGTGGCCGATGTCGGGAAGCAACCGCAATTGAAAGAGATCTCGGCCGGGCCGATGGCTCTCAAGCTGACCATCCATCGCGAGGCGGATCGCGCGCTGATCGGCTTCGGCGCGGGAACCGTCGCGAAGTCGCTGGCGTGTTTGAAGGGGGAAGCCCCCGGCCTCGATACGAATGAGCGGTTTCAAGCCGGTTGGAAACGAGTCGCCTCGCCGCGCGTGGCGACTGTCGGTTGGCTCGACCTGCAAGGCGTGTTTGAGAATGTCACGCGCACGGCCGGTCCCGCCGGTCTGTTGATTCAAGTTGTCCTGCGCGGCGTGAGTGCCGACGCGCTGGACTATGCCGTCACGGGATCGGGCGTCGTCGGCGGAGACATTGTGCAGCGCACGTTTCTCGCGACGGGAGGCCGCACCGATGGACTGCTGCTGCTGGCCGGTGGCCCGGCGATTCGGAACGAGCAACTCAAACACATCCCGGCCGACAGCGATCTGGTCGCGGCGGGAAGTTTGAACCTCGCGCAGGTCGTGCGCGGGGCGCGGGAGTTGGTGGGACGAACGGCCCCGCTCTCGGCAGCCGTCTTCGACGAAGCGGTCAAGCAAATGGAGCTGGAACTCGGACTGAACCTCGAACGGGACGTTTACCCCGCGATCGGTGATGCCTGGACGGCGTTCGATTCACCGTCGGAGGGTGGCCTGATCGGCAGCAGTCTGATCGTGGCGGTCGAGGTCCGCGACGCGAAGCGAGCCGAGATCGTGTTCGAGCATCTGATGAAGCTGCTCACGCAATCGCTGATCACCGACGCCGATGCCGAACTCGGCGGCAAGACGGCCGAGTTGAAGCGACAAACGTTTCTGGGCCACACGATTTTCTACGTGAACACGATTGGCTGGGGCCTCGGTTCCGAAGCCTCCACGACACCGTCGTTCTGTCTGACGCGCGGGCACATTCTGTTCGCACTGCATCCGCTGGCTCTGAAGGCCCATTTGCGGCAGCAGTCGTCGAACCGGCCCGGCTTCGATGCGGTGGCCTCGAAGAAACTCGCGCGACCCGAGGGCGACCTGCTCGCGTTCGGATCGCTCGACGGCGCGCGTGCCATGCAGGCGCTGTGTGCCCTCGCCCCGTACTTCGGTCAGTCGGTGTTGAGCCATCTGCAAAGCGAGGGTTTCCCGCTCGATGCGTTTGCGATCCCGTCGGCCGCCGCGCTGCTGCCGTATGCCCGCGATGCGACCTTCGTCGTCGTGCGGCAACAGGCTGGAGTGCTGGTCGAGACGAAGAACGCTCACACGGCAATCCTCACGGCAGGCGTCCTCGGTTCGGCCAAGTCCTGGTTCCTGCCGAACTACAACGAGTACCTCGAAGCCCGCCGCCAGCGAAGCCGTTCCGTGCAGAACGCGGGACTCGGCGCGGCCGAGGGTCAGGTCGTGCCCGCCGCCGCCGTGCAACCGGCGAAGCCTCCAGAGAAGCCTGCCGCCGCCGCCGCGCGAGTGCTCGCGCCGCTGATCCTCAAGGCGATGATCCCCGATGACGTGCAGCAACTCATCCCGAACGACATCTTCCAGAAACTCGGGCAGCCGCCAACACCCGAAGCACTTCAACAGCGCGAAGATCGCAAGAAGCAGATCGAAGAGCGACGGAGACAACGGCTGGAGAAGCGGCGTCCGCTGCCGCTTCCGCCCCCGCCACAGTAAGTTCGATGCCGTCTGCCCAACCAGCCCGACGCGCGAGCGAGGGCCTACCTTTTGATCCATGCGAAGCCCTCGCTCGCGCGTCGGGCTGGTTGAGTTTGCTTCGTCTGAGAATCACGCCATGTACCGCCATGCGTTGTCGCTGCTTGTCGTCTTAATGGCCGTCCCGGCGCTGGCCGCTCCACAACGGAACGTCGTGGTGATAGTGGCCGATGATCTCGGCTTCCAGCTCGGTTGCTATGGCGACAAGGTGGCGAAGACTCCGAACATCGACCGGCTCGCGGCGCAGGGCGTGCGGTTCACGCGGGCCTATTGCACGACCGCCAGTTGCAGCGCGAGTCGCTCGGTCCTGATGAGCGGTCTCTACAACCATGCGACCGGCCACTACGGACACGCTCATGGAACGGGCCACTTCAGCACGTATGAGTCCGTTCGGTCGCTGCCGGTCATGTTGGGTGAGGCCGGCTATCGGACGTGCCTGATTGGCAAGTACCACCTCGCCCCCGAGTACACCTACAAGTTCGAGACGCAGCGGCAGGAGGGGACTCAGGGAGCACGCAACACGGTGCGCATGGCTCAGAACGCGAAGGCTTGGATCACCGAAAACGACCAGCGGCCGTTCTTCCTCTACTTCTGTCCGACCGACCCGCACCGGGCCGGTGCGGATTCGTTCGCCAATCATCCCGACCAGCCCGACTTCTATCCCGGGATCCAATCGTTGGTCTATCGTCCCGAAGAGGTCTCGGTCCCGTCGTGGCTTCCAGACCGGCCCGAGGTGCGCCAGGAACTGGCCGAGTACTACCAGTCGATCGCGCGGATGGACGTTGGGATCGGCACGTTGCTTGACGCGCTGAAGGAGACGGGGCACTGGGACGACACGCTGGTGATGTTTCTCAGCGACAACGGCCCGCCGTTTCCGGGAGCCAAGACGACGCTGTACGAACCGGGCGCGAACCTCCCCCTGATCGTGCGCGATCCGCGCGGGAAGACTCAGGGCCGCACGAACGACGCGCTGGTGACGTGGGTCGATGTGACACCGACCGTGCTCGACTATTGCGGTGTCGCGCCGAAGGCCCTCGGCCCCGTGCGACCCGAGGAGAACGTCGGTCGCCCACCCGCCGTCGGTGACGGCAAGAGACCGAACTCCGCGAAGAACGCGGGCGAGATGAAGCCCTACAAATTTCACGGCCGCTCGTTCCTGAGTGTGCTCGATCAGGAAAAGTCTTCGGGTTGGGATGAGGCGTTCTACTCGCACACCTTCCACGAAGTGACGATGTACTACCCGATGCGAGCCGTGCGGAGCGGCAAGTACAAACTGATCTTCAACATCGCCCACCCGCTGCCGTACCCGTTCGCGTCCGACCTGCAAGCCTCGCCCACATGGCAGGCGGTCCTCAAGCGGGGCGACGAGTACGAGCAATACGGCCAGCGCACAGTCAAGGCGTACTTGCACCGTCCGCGCTTCGAGTTGTTCGACTTGGAGGCCGACCCTCACGAGACGAAGAGCCTCGCCGAAGACCCCGCGCACCAGCAGACGCTGGAGTCGCTGCAATCGAAGCTCCAAAAATGGCAGGACGCGACGAATGACCCGTGGGACTCGAAGTGGACCTACGAATGAACGAGCCGAGTGACGACGATAACAGTCGAAATCAGCGGCCGGATACTGGAGTTGATCCGCGTTGTCGAGCAGCCGTCGTTGCGGGGATGACGAGCATGGTGGTGGGATTGCTTCCGTTCGGTGTCGTCTTGTCCCTCGCGACAGGCACCGGCATGCTCGGCTCAGTTTGCGTGACGCTGCTGCTGGGACTCATGGTGGCGTTCCCGATCGGCACGTATTGCGGTCTGATTGGCTGGTGGCTGACACGGAACTCAACCATCGACAGCCGCCTGATGGCCTGCGCGTTGGCGGCCATTTTTGAACTGACGCTCTTGGGCTGGCTGATTGTGATTTTTAGTCAGCAGCTTTCGTGGTGAGCCTGTTCAGCGCCCCCCCATGTTTGAGATTAGTGTGCCACGGTAATTGAGACGACGACTCGACCAGGGCCATCGCCTTGTTG
>JAYUFF010000697.1:0-4462 GCA_043738825.1 Schlesneria sp. | reverse complement strand
GGGAACGGCGTCGATCCGATCGAGTTGATCGAGAAGTACGGCTGCGACGGGATGCGGTTCACGATCGCCTCGTTCGCGGGCGAGACGCAGGACGTGCGGTTGCCGGTCGGGTACGAGTGCCCGCATTGCCAGGCCGTGATCCCGCAGGAGCCGCATCACCTGAAGTTCAAGCCGGGCAAGCCGAAGATCAAGTGCGCGAAGTGCAAGAAGGAATCGCAGTACGCCACCCCCAACTACACCCCCGACGAGGGCGAGCCGGTCGCGCGGATCACGATCGAACGCTTCGAGTACGGCCGCAACTTCTGCAACAAGCTCTGGAACGCGGCCCGGTTTGCGATGCTGAATCTGGAAGGTTACACGCCCGACACGGTCGATCTTTCTCCTGTCCCCTCGCCCCCGTCTTCGGGGGAGAGGGCTAGGGTGAGGGGGCCGAAGGGTGATGACGCCTCCCCACTTCAAACAGCCGAAGAAAGTCAAACAGCCGAAGAAAGAACCCCTCACCCTAACCCTCTCCCCTCCAAGGCGAGTGGAGAGGGGACAAGCAAAGAACCCCTCACCCTAGCCCTCTCCCCGCAAAGCCGGGGCGAGGGGACCGGAGAAGAACTTCCCATCGAAGACCGCTGGGTCCTCTCGCGACTGGCCACCGTGACGGACGAAGTGACCTCGCTGCTGAACGCCTACAAGTTTGATGCGGCCACACGCAGCCTGCGCGATTTCGTCTGGAACGAGTTCTGTGACTGGTACCTCGAAATGATCAAGCCGCGTCTGCGGGACGAGGCTCTCAAGCCAACCGCCCAACGAGTTTTGGTGGCAGTCCTCGACACGACGCTGCGGCTGCTTCATCCCTTCACGCCGTTCATCACGGAAGAGTTGTGGCAGCGACTGCGCGAGATCGCCCCTTCGCGCGGCCTGCCGACTCCGACGCAGGCTGCCGACGCCATCATCATCGCTCCGTGGCCGAGTGGCCTCGAATCGTGGAGGGACTCGGCCCTCGAAGCCCGTTTCCAACGGTTGCAGAACCTGATCGTGGCGGTCCGCAATGTGCGCGGGACGTACAACATCAGCCCCGCGCTGACGGTGACGATCGCGATCAGATGCTCATCCGAATCGGCGGCCGATCTGGAGCAGGTGCAGTCGCAATTCGAGAGCCTCGCCAAAGCGACGCTGACCGCGGCCGGCCCCAACACCGCGCGGCCCAAGGCATCCGTCAGCTTCTCGCTCGGAGACTCCGACGGCTTCCTGCCGCTGGAGGGACTCGTCGATCTGGCCGCCGAACGGCAACGGCAACAGAAAGAGGCCGACAAGCTGCGCGGCTTCATCACGGGAACGGAGAAGAAGCTCGGAACATCGAGCTTCGTCGATCGCGCTCCACCCGAAGTCGTCGCGGAAGTTCGTCAAACGCTGACCAACCAGCAGAAGCAACTGGCCAGCATCGAAGAAATCATCCAGCAACTCGGAGAGGGCTGACGCCGGTCCTCAACGAGCGTAGCATAGCAGCCTGTTGAAAAGGGAATAGAAGCCTGAAGCGCAAGCGAAGGATGTCAAAAACTCGGACGATTTAGGCTCAACAATCTGATAGGCTCGGCAACCAATCGTTGGCAGGCGTTCTCGCCTATCGACTCTTAAACTTCAGAGGCTGTTCCATGAACATTCCCGAAGACCTGCAACTCTATATCGGTGAGCAACTGTCGCTCGGGTACTACGAGTCGCTCGACGAGATCATCACCGAGGCGCTGACGCTGCTCCGCGACAAACGGCAGGCGGAGTTGTACGAACAGATCGACATCGGACGGCGGCAGATCGAGAACGGCGAGTGTGTCGTGTTGAAGGACAAGGCGGATCGCGATGCCTTTATCGAACGGCTCAAGCAGGGCATCCGGGAGCCTGAGACATGTCCCGCGAACTAGAGGTCGTCGTGTCCAACATCGCGGCCCTCGACGTGGAAAACATCCGCGACTACCTCAGTCGTCACAGTGCGGCGGCAGCCGAGCAATTCGTGTCCGGATTCGGCCGGTGCCTCGACACGCTCTCGGCGACTCCATTTGTGGGTTCGAGACCGCGCCCGACGGACCCCGATCTGCGATTCTTCGTCATCGGCAAATACGTGATCTACTACCGCGTGACGAATGACCTCGTCTGGATCCAGCGAGTCCTCCACGGATCGCAGGACGCTCAGCGGATACTTTGAGTCTGGCCCGCTTCTCAGGAGTTCAATCGTGCTCGTCCAAATGGAACTGTCCCGGATCATCATCAGCGAGATCAACGACCAGCAGGTCATCTTTCTGCGCGAGGTCGAGGGCGAACGCTCGTTCCCCATTCTGATCGGGCTGTTCGAGGCCACCAGCATCGACCGCCGTGTGAAGGGCGAGATCCCGCAGAGACCGCTCACCCACGACCTGCTCAAGGCGAGCATCGAGGCCCTCGGCGGGGAGCTTCAGGACGTGGTCATCAACAGCTTGGAGGACCACACCTACTTCGCGGCCATCCGCATCAAGTTGGACGGCGAGTTGATCGAAGTCGATAGCCGCCCGAGCGACGCCGTGGCGCTGGCCGTTCACTACACGCCGCACCTGCCGATCTTTGTGGCCGATGAAGTGCTGGACGAAGCGGCGGGATAGGGCGGGCACTCTTGCCCGTCGGCTGGCATTCGAGTCCGAACCAGAATGCAAAAACCAGCCCGACGCGCAAGCGAGGGCTTCGCATCCGATCAACGCGAAGCCCTCGCTCGCGCGTCGGGCTGGTTTTAGTCGATGCTCGATCAAAGAGGACGGGCAAGAGTGCCCATCCTCCACGCCAGCCGACTACTTGCCGAACTTCTCCTGGAAGAGCTTCTGCATGTCGGCCCAACTCTGTTCGTCGGCGGCCTTGTTGTACTGGAGGCCCGGCAAGTTGAACTTCTTCGAGGCTTCATCGGCTTCGGGAACGGTGAAGCTGTGTCGAGCACCGGGGTACGAAATGAATTCATACTTCGCACCGCCCGTGTCGAGTGCCGCGCGAAACGACTTGATCGCCTCGGCGGGAATGAAGCTGTCGTCGGCTCCGTTGCAGATCAACATCTGAGCCTTCGTCGCCTTCACCTGTTCCGGCGTCGGGACCACGAGTCCTCCGTGAAAGCTGGCGACCGCCTTGAGGTCCGTCCCCGCGAAGGCCAACTGCTGGACGGTCGATCCGCCGAAGCAATAGCCGATCGCCGCGAGCTTCGTCTTGTCACACTGCGGCTGAGATTTGAGCACCTCCAGCGCGGCGAGACCTCGCTTGCGCCAGTCCTCAACGTTCATCCGCACCTTGCCGGCCATCTCGCCCGCGTCCTTCGGATGATCGACCGTCTTGCCTTCACCGTACATGTCGGCCGCGAACGCGATGTACCCGAGTTTGGCCAGCATCTCGACCCGCCGCTTGGCATAGGCATCGAGGCCCCACCATTCGTGAACGACCAGCACGCCGGGCCGCATTCCCGACACAGCATCGTCCCACGCGAGATAGCCGTGACAATCCAAGTCACCATGCTTGTAGGTGATCTTCTTCGTCTGAACAACCGCATCGGCGGAAGCCGCCAGCATCAACAACCCGAATACGAACGCAACCGGTCTCAACATGATGCTTCCTCCTGAGTGATGAGTTTCGCCGGTCGGCGGAGCGACCGGCCTACGGTAGTCCCGTCGCTCCGCCGACGGGTATCAAATGCCGAGCCGAATCGTAGCCGTCCCGCCGGGCGATGCAATTCTGCGCCGCAGCTCTTCCCAGTTTCAAAGTAGGGTGGGACCAGCTCGCTTCGAGCGCCGGCCCACCATGAACAACTTTTGAGAATGGATGGTGGGCCGGCGCGGCGAAGCGCCACTGGTCCCACCCTACATTTTGTGCAACTTTCAACTGGACGGAGCCGCAAATTCTGCGATGTGAGGCCGCGCAGGTTGAACGTTCTCCCGCTAACATCTGACTCGCAGAAGCCCTGATTGTGCATACGCTCCAACAGAGATGACCGCTCCATGACTTCGCCCTATCTTGATCTCGTCGCTTCGCTCCGACAGGCGTTTCCGCAACCGGTGTCGGATCGGGTTCACGATGCCTACTTCGTCTTCTCGTTCTTGAGGGCGCTCGATCAACTCGACGCGATGAAGTCGGCGTCGCCGCTGCTGGGCGAGCCGGCGGTGCTCGATTACGACGCGGCCAAGCTGTCGCGAGTCGATGACGGGCCGAGGCCGCTCGAACAGGTGACGCAGACACTGGTCGAGCACCTGTCCGGCATGTTCATCTGGGGACATCCGCGTGCGCAGATCAACGTCATCCCACCACCGACGATTGCCAGCGTGATCGGCGGATTACTACCGTCGATTTACAACCCGAACCTGTGCAGCGAGGAGTCGTCGCGACAGGTGGCGGTCGCCGAAGTCGAAGTCTCGTCGATGACGGCGGCCCTCGTCGGGTATGAGCCTCAAACCTCGGCGGGCCTCTTCACGTTCGG
>JAYUFF010000696.1:0-1664 GCA_043738825.1 Schlesneria sp. | reverse complement strand
ATCGGCGAGTGACCCAGCGTCCGCACGGCCTCGCGCCGCAGCCCCTCATCGGTCGAGGCCACCAGTTCACCGAGCAGCTTCCCATCGAGTTCCTTCAGCGTGGGAGGGAGCATCCGCAGCGCGATGGCTCGCAGCGAAGCCGAGCGTTGGCCGTCCTTGACGATGGGCAGAATGTGCTGCACCGGCGGAGCCTTCTCGAACTCGGCGGGCGGCACGCCATCGAGCATCGATAGCGACGCGAGACACACCATGAACAGATCGCCCGTCATCGGCTCGGACGCCAGCACCTTCTCGACAGACGGGCGAAACCCCGTCAGGTTCTCCTCAGCGACCCATTGCACTGCCATCCTCCGCACTTTGGGACTTGGATCGTCTAATCCAAGTCGGACAAATTGTTGCAGTGCGGGAGAACGCCGCCGCGCGGCAAGCAAAGTAAGCAAACGCATTCCTTCACTCGCCGTGGGCTCATCCCATGATCTCTCGACAGCTCGGTACACAACGCTTGGCTCGCGTGTTGCCCCTTCGACGAGCGCGGAGAAAACGAATGGATCAGGATTGTCGAGGTATTTCGGCAGCTTGGTGTAGTAGTGGTCCCGACCTGTCCCACAGGTGAAGACGAACGCGCCGTGAATCAAAGACTCCAGCCTTGCGAGTTCAAGCCAAACAGTTGGATCAACAGGCTCTTGGAGATCGTCGAACTGATTCATCCAGTCCATCTCGTATGCAGCGTGATCTGTTGCATCACTCGTGGTGATTCCATAAATGGGATCGAGGAGACGAAGATAGGCCGCGTCAACAACGTCGGAGTATGCAGGGCCTTCCTTCGTCAACTGGAACGGGCCGTTGTCATCGATTCTCAATGACAGGGCTGCGCGAGCGAGCAATAGCTCGTACTTGCCGCGCAAACTGAACTTCTTCAGCGATTCCGCTGCTTTTAAGGCCGGAAATCCGTCCTTGTGAAGGGCAACAGGTCGGTCGCGAAGTTTGTCGGCGTCGGCGTTCCTCCAATAATCGTCCTCGCGAAGAGCATAGACTCGCGCCGCACTTCGCCGAATTGCAAGATGCGGGTGTTCGATGAGTTTCCACAACTCACTGAATTGAGACTTCACAAGCTCATTGTGGCGTGGTTGTGGAACAGGCTTCTTCTCCTCCTTCGCCGAGACCCGCCAGACTCGGCCCTTGCCGTGCAGCTTGTAGTCCTTCAGCACCCAATCGGTGACGAACAGCGAACCGTCCGGGGCGAGGGCGAGGCCGACGGGGCGGAAGTTTTCGCCTCCCTTGATGACCGGTTGAGGCAGCGACTCGAACGACGCGCCGCGCGGCTTGAGCACGAACTTGTCGATCCGGTGATCGCCCCAACTGCCGACCAGCAGCGTGCCGAGATAGTCTTCGGGGAAGCCGTCCGATTCGTAGCAGACGATGCCCGACGGGGCCTCGCCCGTGCCCGAGACCATCGGCAGCGTGCCGGGGATCTCGCCGTTCCAGCTTGTGAACGGATGCGTTCCCTTGCGGCCGTTGCGGAACTTATAGCCGTAATCGCCGCCGGGAATGATGTGCAGCAACCGGCACGGCGGACGGCTGTCGGGATCGTTGTCGAGCGTGAACAGCCGGCCAAACGCATCGAAACAACTGGCGTGCGGATTCCAGAAGCCGGTCGCCCAGCG
>JAYUFF010000695.1:0-1664 GCA_043738825.1 Schlesneria sp. | reverse complement strand
CATTTCCGATGAGCTGAACCACGCGAGCATCATCGACGGCGTGCGGCTCTGCAAAGCCCAGCGGTATCGCTACAAGAACAACGACATGACGGACCTCGAAGCGCGGCTGAAGGAGGCCGACGCGGCGAAGGCCCGGTTCAAGATGATCGCGACCGACGGCGTCTTCTCGATGGACGGCTACATCGCCAACCTCCCCGCGATTTGTGAGTTGGCGGACAAGTACCAGGCCCTCGTGATGGTCGATGACTCGCACGCGGTCGGCTGCATGGGGAAGACCGGTCGCGGAACGCACGAACTGCACGGCGTGATGGGTCGGATTGATGTCCTCACCGGGACGCTGGGCAAGGCGCTGGGAGGAGCCAGCGGCGGCTACACGAGCGGTCGGAAAGAGATCATCGAACTGTTGCGGCAACGCTCGCGGCCGTATCTGTTCTCGAACACGCTCGCGCCGACCATCGCGGGGGGATCGCTCAAGGTGCTGGAGATGCTCGGTCAATCGACGGCCCTGCGCGACAAGCTCGAAGCCAATACAAAATACTTCCGCAGCGAGATGACCTCGCGCGGCTTCCACATCCTGCCGGGGACGCACCCGATCTCACCGATCATGCTGGGGGATGCCGCTCTGGCGACGAAGTTCGCCGACGCGGCGCTGACTCGCGGCGTCTACGTGATCGGCTTCAGCTACCCCGTCGTCCCGCAGGGCAAGGCGCGGATTAGAACGCAGATTTCCGCCGCCCACTCGCGCGAGGATCTGGAATTCGCGGTCGGAGTGTTCGAGGAGGTGCGACACGAGTTGGGACTGTGACGCATCCGTAGCACATGCTGCCAGCTTGTGCGTCTGCTTCACGCGACCGGTGAAGACGTGAGACAAAATCATGTGTCACAAAATCATGCAGACCGGCGCGGCGATGTCGGCCCGCGTGACATCAGTTCCAGCTCGAACGAATCATGTCTTCATTATTCTGTGACACATGATTCTGTCCTTCCTCGTCTGACCGACCCTCTCGATTTGCCATTCGCACCAAGACGAAGATGCACAAGCTGGCAGCATGTGCCACGGAATGTCTACATTGTCGCGGCGTTGTTCCACTCACTCGCGATGATGAGACTCCCTCATGCAGACTCTGCTCATGACCAGCCTGATTCTGTTTTCGGCCGATCCGTTGCCGGTTGGCAAGTCGATTGTGGAGGTCCGGTTTGGCGAAGTTCCTCTGAAGTTGTTCGTCTACAAGCCGACGGACTTTCGCGACGGGCCGATGCTCATGGTATTTCACGGCGTGCTGCGGAATGCCGAGGAGTATCGAGACCACTCGATCCCGATGGGCGACCGGTTTGGGGCACTGATCGTCGCGCCGCTCTTCGATGAGAAGACATTTCCGCTGGCGAAGTACCAACTCGGCGGGATCGTCGTGGACGGCAAGGCGGCGGCACCCGAAGAGCGGACCGGCGAGTATGTGAATCGGATCGCGAAGGAGATTCGTCAGCGAGAAGGCCGGGCCGACATGCCGTACTCGTTGATCGGCCATTCGGGCGGCGGACAGTTTCTCGTTCGACTGGCCGCGTTTGTGCCGACCGAGGCGCAGCGCATCGTGGCTGCGAATCCGGGAACTCACACGTTTCCAACGCTCTCGGCCGAGTTCCCCTACGGCTTCGGAGGACTCCCC
>JAYUFF010000694.1:0-4474 GCA_043738825.1 Schlesneria sp. | reverse complement strand
GACGCACCTTGTCACGGAATCTCCGTGAGGTGTGAAAACTCAGGTTAGAACTGGTCGCTGAGTCGTCTCACGTCGCTGTCGCTGGTGGTTTGCAGCGGCTGTTCGGGGTCGTAGGCGGCGAAGCGTTCCTCCGGCGCGGGTGGCAACTCGATGACCTCGGTATGCGCACTCTGGACTTCGGCCAGATCGGAGTCCGGCTCGTCAGGCCCCATCTCGACACGAAACTTCTCACCCGCGAACGACAACTCGTCGCCGGGCAGCAGGGCACCGCGGATGACTCGCTGGCCGTTGACCTTCGTCCCGTTGGTGCTTCCCAAATCGCGGATGAACAACAGGCCATCGGTTCGCACGATCAGGCAGTGCAGTTTTGAGATGCTGCTGCGATCGAGACAGACATCGCACAAATCCTCCTGACGACCGACGAGGGTCACGTCACGAACGATTTGGACGGGGCGTCCCCCTTTGATGGGTACGAGCTGAGCGCGCATGGCTCGAAGACCTCGACGGAAGGCAGGAGTGAAAGACTGTCGCGACATTCTCCAACGGCCAAGGGGTCTGTCAAGCCGCGAGGTCAGAGACCGGGCGGCCTCAGCCTGACGACTTGACCGAAGACTCTTCTTGTTCGGGCTGAGGATAGCCGTCATAGTAGTGCCGACTTAAACGGCGGAACGTGTTTCGGCCGCAGAGGTCTCTGCCTTGGAACGCCCCGCCCCCTTGTGCCCCTACCCCGGAGAGCCAGCATGTTGTCTCGAGAATTTCGGTTCCGCCTGTCGATTGTTGCCGCTGTCGTCTTGGTCGGAGCTGTGGTCTTCGCGGCCACGTTCACGGGCACGGTCGAAGAGGTCTCCCCGGATGACAACGAGATTTCGATCAAGCTGAACGGCAAACAGGGGACCGTCAAGAAGTTCACGTTGACTCCCACCGCGCAGGTTCTGGTGGAAGGGAAAAAGGTCGCGCTGGCCGATGTCGAAGCCGGTCAGACGGCCACCGTCATCACCGATACCTCGAACAATGCCACGAAACTCACGCTCAAAAATGCCAAGGGAAAAGCGACCGGCAGCGGTGGCTCGAAGACCAACAAAGCGGCCGGCTCGACTGGCACGAGGGAATCGACTGCAGAAGGCGACTGGCCGCAGTACCGTGGACCGAATCGAGACAACATCTCGAACGACAAGGGGCTGCTCGAGAGTTGGCCCGCCGACGGGCCGAAGCTGGCGTGGAAGCAGACCGGGTTGGGTGAGGGCTACTCCAGCGTGGCGATTGCCAACGGCAAGCTCTTCACGATGGGAAACCGCAGCAACGATGAGATGCTGCTGGCCTTCAATGTCTCCACCGGCGATCCGCTCTGGTCGATCAAGACCGGCCGCGCCTATCGCGAAGGACAGGGGAACGGCCCGCGCGGAACGCCAACCGTCAATAAGGATCACGTCTACGCTCTGGGAGCCAACGGTGACCTGGTCTGCGTCGGCGAGGAGAAGGGTGAAATTGTCTGGCAGAAAAATATCCTCGAAGAGTTCGGTGGCAATAACATTCAATGGGGGATCAGCGAGTCGGTGTTGATCGATGATGACAAGCTCATCTGTTCGCCGGGTGGGAAGCAGGGAACGATCGTGGCCCTCAACAAACTGACGGGGCGTCCGATCTGGACATCCAAAGTTCAAGGATCGCCCCAAGCGGCATACTCGTCCCCCATTGCAGTCGATTTCGGCGGCGTACGACAGTACGTGAACTATGTCCATACGTCAGTCGTGAGCGTCAGCGCGAAGGATGGCACGCCACTGTGGGGCTTCCGCCAATCGGCCAACGGAATCGCGAACTGTTCAACGCCGCTGTACTCCAATGGGAGCATCTACACGTCGTCGGGCTACGGAGAGGGAGCCGCTTCTTTCAAGCTGGCTCCGGGCGGCAAGGCCTCGGTCGCCTACTCGAACAAGGATTTGGACAACCATCACGGTGGGATGGTGCTGCTCGACGGTCACGTCTATGGTTTTGGTGAACAAGCCTTGAAGTGCATCGACCTGAAGACCGGCAAAGAGAAGTGGAAGAACCGTTCGGTGGGCAAAGGCTCCGTGACGTATGCCGACGGCCATCTGTATCTGCGCAGCGAGCGAGGCCCCGTCGCTCTGGCTGTCGCTTCACCGGACGGCTACGACGAGAAAGGCAAGTTTGAACCACCCACCCCGAGCGGCAAACCGTCATGGTCTCACCCGGTCGTCTGCGGAGGCAAGCTCTTCCTCCGCGACATGGACACGCTGCTGGTTTATGACGTGAAAAAGTGAGTTCTGCTTTCGCTACTTGGCTGAACCGGGCAGTCGTTGTGACTGGAAGAGTGATTGGATGCGAATCATGCAGGGCGTTCGGGGCAGACACGCAAGCGAAACTGTGGTGCTCATTCCGTGTGTCGCCATGTTGTTCGCCGTCGGGATCCTTCTGTCCGCGATGTCTAGCACAGACGCCGTCACACCATTCGGAAATTCTCCAACCGCGACTTACTCCGTGGATGATGTGCCAATTCGTCGGGGGCCTGTAGAAACCGCCGCCAAGTACCGCGAGGAAGTCGACGAACTGCGAAACTTTATTAATGATCCTCGCTTTGAGTTAAATGGTGAAGTTCTTCCCGCACGATTGAAGTCACTCCTATTTCCCGTCCAAACAAATGAATGGCGTCTCGTGGAAGCAGGCAATGCCGCATACGACGCGGGGAATGTGAATCTTGCGATGACCAGATGGCATCAAGCCCAGGTGCAATCTTCGGAAGGGGAAGCCTTCGCTGCTGCGCTGTTCAACTCGGGGCTTGCCGAGATGCATCGATGGCGTTTCCGAGACGCCATCCGGCATTTTGGACGCCTTCTTTCTTCTGTCGATACCGCGCACGCCGACACATCACTGAGAAATGACATGCACTATGCGTGTCGTCACATCTCTGCGTGCTACCACGCTCTCGCCGATGATTCAAAAGCTCTGGCGTATGCTGAAGACGCTCAACAAAAATATCCGCTCATCGACTGGTGTGGGGTATGGCTTGCGAGTGAGGAATTTCTGCTTGACGAACATATTGCATTGCTGAAGCGATCCTTGTCTTCGGCTGAAACCAAACCATGACATAGCAACACGGCTGTGCGTTGCTATGCGACCTGTTTTGGAACATCAATGGCCGACTGCTTCACGCCGGTCATGTTCACGCCGCTGCCGATCAGCAGATTGCGTTCATAGGCCCAGTGATACGCGCGGCCGAGCCGTTCCGGCGGTAGCACTCGCAGGTCGTCGAAGCCTGCTGCGCGGAACCAGTCTGACAACTCGCTCACCGTGTGGTGGTATTGGTACTGCGGCGCGTACCAGTCGAATGTGTCGCAGACGCGGTTCTCGCGGTTGGGGTGGGCGCTGAAGCTGATGATCTTGTTCAGAGTTTGGTTGATGACCGGCAGTCCGCCGAGCCAAGCTCCCCATTCGCACCAGCGTTCCAGTTTTTCGGGAGCCATCTTTGTCGTGCGGCGTCGCAGCGAGTTGTTGATCGCCTCCTGCCACCACTGATTGCGGCGATAGAGCCACACCGAGTAGCGGCCTCCCGGTTTGACGAGCTTCGCGACGGCATCGAACACCGCGCGCGTGTCGGCATCGTGGTGCATGACGCCGATCGAGAAGACGAAGTCGAACGAGGCCGGTTCGAGCGGCAGTCGTTTCAGGTCGGCTTGGACAAACGCGACGTTCGGCAAGTGCGAACAAAGCTGCCGGGCTTTTGAGACCGCCGTGCTGTGATCGGCTCCGATGACGGTGGCTCCCGCCTCGCCGCAGACCTTGCTGTAGCGACCGCCTCCGCAGCCGGCATCCAGCACGCGCAGGCCCTTCAGTTCGTCGAGCATCACACCGGTCTTGGCCTGAAACGTCGCGCGGTCCTCGTCATCATGAGCGACCTCGTACTTGTTCCACTGCCGCCCGAAACTGGCCAGATGCTCGTCGCCGGTGAAGCGCGAGATCCCCTCGACGACCGGATGCGATTCCTGGCACGTCGGACACTCAATCCACTCGCCGTTCAAAGCCAACGCACTCGCGCACACCGGGCAACGGAGCGACGAGACGAGTTCGAGTTGAGCAGCCGCAGTACCGTCCATCAGGACATGATCTCCATCCAGTTTTGTAGGGTGGGACCAGCGCAGCGCCGGCCCACCATGTTTCGCTCGTTGTGGTGGGCCGGCGCTGCGCTGGTCTCACCCTACTGAATCAGAACTCGATCTCCATCAAGTCCTCGGCGAGAATCGTCTCGGGGAAGATCGCGCGTGCGATGGCGAGGCCGATCGGATCGTCGTCGGGTCGCTGCGGGTCAATATGCGTGAGATAGAGCCGTCCCACGCCCGCCTCTTTCGCCAGCCTGGCCACCGCCGACGTGTGGCTGTGTCCGGTTGGTTCGCACCACTGCGACATCTCGTCCGGGAAGTTGCATTCGTGGATGAGGACATCGGCACCGCGCACGAACTCC
>JAYUFF010000693.1:0-1668 GCA_043738825.1 Schlesneria sp. | reverse complement strand
TCACATTCAAGCACCTGCTGCTACCGATTTGGTTGCTGGCCTACCGCTACCGCGAGAAACCCTACCGCGTGATGATCAACGCGGTGACGGGCGAGGTCTCGGGCGAGCGGCCCTACAGCGCCATCAAGATCATCTGTGCCGTGCTTTGTGGACTGGCGATCGCTCTGGGGCTGTGGGCCTTGCGCACTTCCAGCGTCCAGACTTCAAGTCGACAATCGATGCCAGCGGCTGAAGTGGTCCATGATTCCCCGTCAGTCTCCGGCAGTAACTGGATGCGAGCCAAGGAACTGGAACTGGTGCGGCCCGACATCGAACCTGCCCCTCATTTGACGACAGCGACAAGGGAACAGCGGGTTCTGACTCACAGAGGCATTTTTCCCGGACTCCCGCTGCTTTCAATCAGGGCAGAGGGAGTTGCTTGAACTTTGGGGCATCGGTACTTACACTCCCCGCCCCTGTGAAACGGACGGCGATGCCGCGAGTTTCCGTTATCCTCGACTGGCCCGTTCCGACGAAGAATAGTTCCAGGTCCGACTTTATGCCGACAATCAACCAGCTCATTCGCAAGCCTCGCAAACACCAACCTGTTCGCACCAAAGCTCCGGTGCTGGAGGGATGTCCGCAAAAGCGAGGCGTCTGTTTGCTGGTCAAGACGGTGACCCCCAAAAAGCCGAACTCGGCCCTCCGCAAGGTCGCTCGTGTTCGCCTGTCCAACGGGAAGGAAATCACCGCCTACATTCCGGGTGAGGGGCACAACCTTCAGGAACACTCCATCGTTCTCGTGCGAGGCGGTCGCGTGCGTGACCTTCCGGGTGTTCGCTACAAGATCATTCGCGGCGTGCTCGATACGTTGGGTGTCGCCAAGCGTATGCAGGCTCGAAGCCGCTACGGGGCCAAACGGCCCAAGTAGTTTGATTGCCTGTCCACTGGCCCGCACCACCGCAGTTTGTCGCTCGTGTTCTTGATTCGTTCGCAGGTTTTAGAGAGGTTGCTCAATGGCTGATCGATTCACAGCCAGTCGTACAGAGTTGAAGCCCGATCCTCGTTATGGATCGAAGTTGGCTTCCAAGTTTATTAACTGCCTGATGCATGATGGCAAGAAGAGTATCGCACTTTCACTGTTTTACTCGGCGATGGACATGGTCGCCGAGAAAGTGAACGACCGCGAACCGATCGATGTCTTCATTGCGGCGGTCGAAAACTGCCGGCCGTCGATCGAAGTTCGATCGAAGCGTGTCGGCGGTGCCAACTATCAGGTGCCGACTCCGGTCAACACCAAGCGTCAGCAGACGCTGGCCATTCGCTGGATTTTGGAAGCCTGTCGCGACAAGAAGGGGCGTCCGATGGATCGCCGTTTGGCCGACGAGTTGCTGGCCGCGTATCGACGTGAAGGCGTGGCCATTACCAAGCGTGAGAATGTTCACCGCATGGCCGATGCCAACAAGGCGTTCGCTCACTTTGCCTGGTGAGTCGCTGGCCGTCGTCCGTTTGAGTTGAGCCTCGTCATTGGGGCCTGACGATTTGATTCCGTGAAACCCGTCGCCTTTCCGGCTGCGGGTTTTTTTGTTCTTTGGTGGCGATCAACGGGTCAAGGTTTACGGTGAATACCACGGGACACTTCTACTCGATCATCGTTTTGGGCCTTCGAAGGATCGTCATCCGTGTGGG
>JAYUFF010000692.1:0-4477 GCA_043738825.1 Schlesneria sp. | reverse complement strand
CCTTCGGCGGATGCACGTCGAGCCATTGCAGATCGACGATTTCGATGCCGAGCGAATAGCCTTCGACGCGCCGCCGCAACTGCGCGAGAGACCGCCGTTCGAGGTCGGCTCGCCGGTCCGTGAGCAAATCGTCGAGCGACGCACTCGCGGCCAGATCACGCAGCACGCCCTCGGCCGCCGCGCGCAGCACATCATCGGACCGCTTCGTCCCTCCAAACACGAACTGCTTCAGGTCGTGGATGCGATACTGGACTTCGGCCGTCAGATCGACCGGCACTTCGTCCGCCGTGAGCATCAGCGATTCATCGGCCATCGATTCTGAATCGCGTTCCCCATGCGAACTCGTCCATTCGACGATCCCCGGCTCCACGAGAAACTGATGACCGACAGCCGTCTTCGTTTTTCCTGACTCCTTCCCCCTGAACCCAATCCCGACACTCCGCACGCGATCGACCGCCTCGCGCGAGACTCGTTCGAGCGGCCACGGCCAGCACCAGTGAGGCCCCGCGGTCAGCGTCGCTTCGTAGCGACCGAAGCGCGTCACCAGCGCCTGCTCGTTCTCACTCAGCACGACCACACCCGACAGGAACCAAGCGGCGAGCAACGCCGCTCCGGCCAGTTTCGCACCGAGTTGCCAGCGCTCGATCAACCAGAAGATCCAGCGTGAGGGCGAGGCCGCCGCCGCGAACCAATCGGCCGCGCTGACGAAGGCATCCGTCCAGCGAGTGGCCTGAGTACTCGACCAGCCGTCGAACCAGAGGAGCCTCATTGCGTTCAGCATCACGGCCAACGAGGCGGCTTCATGGAACAGTGCTCCGCCGACGGGACTGAGCCACCCGAACGAGCACGCCAGCACGCCGAGGCCGTTCAATCCGAACGCAAACAGCAAAATGCTCTGCCAGATGTTCTGCACCAGCGCGCGCGACAACCGCAGCAAGCCCGGCAGCGGACGAAGCGGATCGCCCAACAACAAAATGTCTCCCGCCTCCGCCGTCAGATCGGCACCGGCTCGACCGAGGACCAGTCCCACATCGGCTGCGGCCAGCGCGGGAGCATCGTTCACGCCGTCACCGACCATCGCCACGCAGCGTCCCGCGCGGCGAGCCTCCTCAATCCACGCGGCCTTGTCGGCGGGAAGCTGTTCCGTCGCAACGTGGTCGAACAAACCGAGTGATCTCACCACCGCATCGGCCGGTTGAGGCCGGTCGCCGGTGAGCAGCGCGAACTGCGTGACGCCGACCTCGCGCAGCTCTTGCAGCACCTTCGCCGATTCGGGCCGCATCGTTTCGCGAACGCCGATCACACCGACGACACGGCCATCGACAGCCACTACGAGCGGCGATTCACCGGCCGTCTCGCGCGTCTTCAGCAGTGAAGCCACGTCGTCCGAAAACGCGATCTCACCGCGCGCCAACGCGCGCCGGTTGCCGACGACGATGGTGTGAAGGGTTGAGGGTCGAGGGTCGGAAATGGTTGAGGGTCGAGGGTCGAGGGTTGAGGGTGAGGCGGTGTCTTCTCCTGTCCCCTCGCCCCTCGCCTTGGAGGGGAGAGGGTTAGGGTGAGGGGTTTCTTCTGGTTGAGAGCTGAGGGTTGAGGGTTGAGAGTCAGAAGTAGAGTCTGTTGTCGAATCGAGAGCGGTGCCTTTATCGAGCCCCCTCACCCTAACCCTCTCCCCCGAAGACGGGGGAGAGGGGACAGGAGTTGCGAAGTCAGCGGCGCGAACCCGCGCGATGACTCCCGCGCCGGACAGTGTCTCGAATTCGGAGGGGGCGGGAATCGCGAGGCCGCGTGCTTCGGCGGAACGGACGATGAGTCGCGCGAGTTGGTGTTCGCTGTGTCGTTCGGCGATCGCCGCCACGCGCAGGACTTCGTTCGGCGAGAGGTCGCTGGTCGGGATGACTTCGCCCAACACAAGTGCTCCCTGCGTCAGCGTGCCGGTCTTGTCGAACGCAAACGTATCGACGCGAGCCAGTCGTTCGAGAGCCTGCGAACCGCGAACCACCACGCCTCGTCGAGCCAGCCACGCCAGCGCGGCCATCACGGCACAGGGCGTGGCCAGCACGAGCGGGCACGGACATGCGACGACGAGAACTCCCAGCGCGGGCAGCACGCCACGTGACCACGATCCCGCACCAATCCGCCAGCCGATCAGCGTCAGCAACGCGATCCCGAGCACAACGGGCAGAAACCATTTGGCCAGCCTGTCGGCCGTTCGTTCGAGATCGGCCTTGCGCGACTGAGCCGCGCCCACCAGTTGAGCGACTCGGGCGAGGGCCGTCTGATCGCCGAGTGCTTCACTCACGACGGTCAACGCGCCGAACTGGTTCAGCGTTCCGGCGAAGACTCGATCTCCGACGGCCTTGTCGATCGGCAGCGACTCACCCGTGAAGGGACTCTGATCGACGGCCGACTTCCCCGCGACGACTCGTCCATCGACCGGCATCCGTTCGCCGGGCCGCACCACGACAAAGTCGCCCACCTGCACGTCCTTCACAGGCACATCGCGTTCGCGCCCGTCCTGCGTCGTGAGATGAGCGACCTCCGGCTGCAACGCGAACGTCTGTCGCACGGCCCACCGCGCGCAATCGACCGTGTACCCTTCGAGACTCTCCCCCACAAGCGAAATCAACACGACGAGGCCCGCGGTCTCGTGCTCACCCAGCACGATGGCCGCCAGGCACGCGATCGTCAGAGCGAGATCGGCACCGACTCGCCCGGACAGCAGACCGTCGAGTGCGTGATACAGAATTCTCGCCCCACCCAGCACGGCGGCGAGCAGCGCGAGACGGTATCCAAACAGGGCGTTCGGCAATTTGGTCGCACTCTTCGCCAGATCGGCTACCGCTGAAGAAGGCACGCCGACTGAACACGCCCAGTCCGCTGCGAGCAGTCCGGCCACGCAGGCCGTCAGCACGTAGAGCGGTGCCGACTGGTAGTGGAAGTTGGCGCGAGTGGCCTGACCCGCAGACGAAGGATCGCCACGCAACATCTCGCAGGTTGATTCGGGAATGTAGTGCATCGGGAAGGATAGACCTCACGCGGCCCAAAGTGAGACATTTCTGAGCGGGGCCGCGTCAGCCCCCCGGTTCGTGGAAGGTTGATGGTCAGAACAGGAGCGTCTTCTCTGACCGTCAACCTTCAACCCAACGCCGAGCAGGGGGCTGACGCCGCCCCGCTCGGAACCTCTCGTCGGGGACCGCTTGTGAATTAGAAATTTGCCCGCCGTCACCACATCACGTTCGTGCCATCGATCAGCTTCAGCACGACGAACGAACCGATGGCGATTGGCGGGGCCGGTTGGCGGAACTTCGATTCGATCACGAACCGACCGTCGCGCCGCTTGTCGAGCTTCATCGTGCCGACTTCGGTGCCGTGGACGTAGACCAACAGTTCGGTGCCGGGCGGTAGCGCGACGTTCTCGATCACAATCACGAGCTTCTGTCCGTCGGGTATCCCCTTTTCGCCAAAGCTGTCGGTGTAAGTCACCAATCCTTTGGAGGTCAGGTAACCCCGACAGCCCGTCAGCCGCAGTTGCTGCTTGTGGAGTACGGCCTCTGCGGGTTGAGGCCACGCCGCTCCCGCCACCACCAAACTGATGATCGCCGCTCGCAAAAACTGTCGCATGAAACACCTCGTTCAAGTTGCGTGCTGCCCCGCGCGCCGTGTATGACAACGCGCGGCCGATGACGGATTCGTTCCTGTGGGACACTAACCCGCAGCGTGAGCGAGGGGGGAAGACGCACGACCTCGCTCACGCTGCGGGTTAGTGTCAACGTCGAACGCAGGCAGTCTAAACCGCGCGCGGGGCGCTCGCCAGATGGAGCTGCACCGCAAACCGCTTTCATTTTCCAGTGAGTCCTCATGCACCGCATCACCCCACCTGTTCTGATGAGTTTCGCGCGGGCTGGCCGGGAGCTGCCGTAGTACTCGCATCCCGGTTGTCAGTGGGCTACCAGCAACTGAGCCAGCGCGTAGGCGCAGGCGGCCTCGGCGATGGCCGGTGAGAGTTGATCGTCCAGCGAGATGACGTTGGCTGTGGCCGTGCGGCGGTTCTCGGCGATCAGCCGTCGCGCGAGGAATGCCCCCGATCCCGAGACAACCACCGCCTGACACGGCCCCGGCAACTGCGAGGCCACTCGTTCGAGCGACCCCGCCAACCGCTGACGCTGCACGTCGGCGAGGAACCTCGCGATCTGAACGGCCTCGTCGAACGAGACCTCATCGCGGTCGCAGCACAGCATCCGCGCGAGCCGATCGTGTGCGGCAGTCACTGTCGCCGGCTTGCCGTTCGCCGTTTCCAAGTCGGCCTCATTCGAGGCGATGTCGCCGAGCAACAGGTACACATCGAGCGATGTCGCAAACAACTCCGCCGCCAGTCGACAGTAGCCGCACTGAAAGGGAACGGCATGCGCAATGGCGCACAGCGGCGTGCGCTTCACTCCCGAATACGACAACTCGCCCGATTGCAAACGTTCCA
>JAYUFF010000691.1:0-11882 GCA_043738825.1 Schlesneria sp. | reverse complement strand
CTGCGCGGCGGCAATCTGTGGTAAGACAAGCAATACGGTGATCAAGATTGCCGTCACAGGACTGTCTCCCCTCACTAGCCCGACGCGCAATCGAGGGCCAAACACTTGATTCACACAAAGCCCTCGCTTGCGCATCGAGCTAGTTTTGATCGTTGAGCTATTCGACTGGCAAAACATGTCCGTGTTCTCTGTATGTCCCAACTGAAAACCATCAGAATCGCGGTCTCGTGGCTGCGAATGGCAATTCGTGCGAGACGCCCCAACTGCCCCATTCACAGTTTAGCCGAACGGTCTTCCAACTCCATGAGCCGACCCGACCAACAGCTATCGGAAACCGACATTCGCCCGGCCGGCGCGGTCGTGTCGATGATACGTGCGGATGCGGCCGATTCGCGAGCGTGGCTGAAGGAGGCTCCGGTCTGCCCGGCCCTGGCACATCATCAAATCCGACATCTGGCAGTGGCTCACATGCCGTCGCCGTTCGAGATCGTCCGCACGAAACTCGGCGGCAGCTATTTCTTGGCCTGCTTCGGGGGCGAGGGTCGAGTGCTCGTCGATGGCCGCTGGACGAAGTGTCGTCCCGGTCATGCGGTCTTGTTGCCGCCGGGGACTCTGCACGCCTTCCACGTTGCGGCGGGGAAGACTTGGGATTTCTGCTGGGTCCGTTACCAGGAACGAGCGGGCCAGAAGCCGCTCGCGGCGGCACAGACTCCCGTCATCGCCCGCTTCGATACCGAGCCGCTGCGACTTGCGATCCTTGGCCTGCACCACGAATGCACCCTCGAACGAGCGCCAGCCGCCATCGACCGCTGGGTCGAGTTGGTCCAACACTACGTTCTGCGGTTCGCCGAGCCGGCCAGCCTCGACCCGCGCTTGTGGCAACTGTGGGAGCAGGTTTCCGCGTCACTGGGCGATCCGTGGAAGATTGCCGAGATGGCTCGCCGCGTTCATCTCAGCGAAAAGCATCTGCAACGCCTCTGCCAGAGGGAACTGGGCCGCAGCCCGCGCCAACAACTCATCTGGCTGAGGATGCGCCGCGCGGCAGAACTGCTGCGAGCACGCGGCTCCAAGATCGAAACGATTGCCACTCAAGTTGGCTATCAGAACCCGTTCGTCTTCTCGACCACGTTCAAGCGCGTGATGGGCTGGTCTCCGTCGGAATACCCAGGCAGGAAGTAAAGCAACGAGAGTACCTTTCAAAACCGGTGATCGGCGACGTGAACGAGCAAAGGGAATCTACTTGTTGAAATTCGGGAATTGGGTGCCACGGTCACGGAGCTTCGACGTGGCCGTGAGAACGGGAATCGAGCTTCACGTCCTGGCACGGCCACGTCGAAGCTCCGTGACCGTGGCACCCCAAATTGAAAACGGCGATGGCCTGGTGAACCGATTGGCATGAGTTGCTTGCGTTGCCCGTTTGCGGAAAACTGTCTCAGCCATGATTCCTCGCCTCCGGAGAATTCGCGACATGGATAAGCGTCTGGTGGGAATGGCCGTGCTGGCCGTGTTGCTGGTCGGCGTGTTGACCTACAGCCAGCGACGCGATGAGCCGCGGCATGTGTCGGGGTTCATCGAGGCCGATGAAATCCGGATCGGGTCGCGAGTCGGCGGACGAGTCCATCGAGTTCTCGTCGATGAAGGGCAAGCCGTGCGAGCCGGTGACCCGCTTGTCGAGCTGGAGCCTTATCAATTGGGGGAGCTTCTGGCCGAGGCGGAGGCCCAACTGGCTCGAGCCGCCGCCGTGCGTGACAAGTTGAAGGCGGGCTTCCGCACGGAGGAGATCGCTCAGGCGAAGGCGCATTACGACCAGTTGGCGGCGGTGCTGGAGAAGCTGACCAACGGACCTCGCCAGGAAGACATCGCGGCGGCACAGGCGCAGTTTGAACTGGCCGAGTCGCAGTTGGTGTTGGCGAAGACAAACCATCAGCGTGCCGAGGCGCTCTTCGCCGCGAAGACCAATCAGCAGGCCGATCTGGATCAAGCGGCGGCCGAGTTGCGATTGGCTCGCGCAACCCGAGAGGTTCGCAGTGAGGAACTCCACAAGCTGCAACGAGGGACACGCCCCGAAGAACTGGCGGAAGCTCGAGCTCAACTCGACGAAGCGAATCAGGTTTGGCTGCTTCGCAAGAGTGGCTATCGGCTGGAAGAAGTTGCCGAAGCGCAGGCCGCCGCCGACGCCGCCGAAGCGACCGGGCGGGCGGTGCGACGACAGATCGAGGAACTGGTAATCAAGGCTCCGGTGGACGGGACCATCGAAGCGCTGGAGTTGCGTCCGGGCGATCTCGTCGGAGCCAATGCACCGGTCATCTCGCTGATGAATACGTCGCGATTCTGGGTGCGAGCCTACGTCCCCGAGAATCGGCTCGCTCTGAAGATCGGCGACGCGGTGTCCGTGACGATCGACAGTTTTCCCGGCGAACGCTTCCCCGCAAAGATCACGTTCATTTCCCGACAGGCGGAATTCACACCGGGGAATGTGCAGACTCCGGAAGAGCGGTCCAAACAGGTGTTCCGCATCAAAGTCACGCTCGACGAGGGCCGCGATCGACTGCGACCCGGCATGGCGGCCGATGTCTGGCTGGCACCATCGGAAACAAATGGCCTCCCACTTCGTGGGAGGCCATTTCAAAACTAGCCCGACGCGCGAGCGAGGGCTTCGCTTACAAAGGATGTCCAGCCCTCGCTCGCGCGTCGGGCTAGTTGTTCGAGGTTTTGAGACCGCTTCCAGGACCACGACACATGTCGGAGATGACTGAACCCGTGATCGATGTCCGGCACCTGGTGCGTCGCTTCGGCGCATTGACGGCCGTCGGCGATGTGAGCTTTCAGGTTCAGCGAGGGGCCATCTTCGGACTGCTCGGTCCAAACGGCAGTGGCAAATCGACCATCATTCGCATGCTGTGCGGTGTGCTCGCGCCGACGGACGGGACCGCGACGGTGCTCGGCTACGACATTCGATCGGGTGCGGAAGCCATCAAGCGGCGCATTGGATACATGTCGCAAAAATTCAGCCTCTACGGCGATCTCAGCGTCCGCGAGAACATCGACTTCTACGGTCGCATCTACGGGCTGACGGCGGAGCGTCTCGCGCAGCGTTCGCGCGAGGTCCAGGAGCTGACGGGGATTGGCAGCCGACTCGATCAGCCGGCGGGGACGCTGTCCGGCGGCTGGAAGCAGCGGCTGGCGCTGGCGTGCGCGTTGATTCACGAGCCGGAGGTCGTGTTTCTCGATGAGCCGACGGCGGGAATCGACCCCGTGGCGCGACGCGACCTGTGGGACTTGCTCTTCGATCTGGCCGGTCGAGGCGTCACGCTGTTTGTCACGACCCACTACATGGACGAGGCGGAACGCTGTACCGATGTCGGGTACATTCACAACTCGAAGCTCATCGTTTGCGGACGCCCCGACGAACTGAAGCGGCTGTCCGCCGTGACACCCGCCGGAACGAGACGGCTGGAGTTGGAGATCGACTCACCGACGACGGCTCTTTCCAAACTGAGGCGCATCGACGGCATTGTGGACGCCACGCTTTTCGGGCAGGCCATTCACGTGCTGGTCGAGGACTCGTTGTCCGAAACGGAATTGCTCGACGCGCTGCACGTCTCTCCCGAGCAGGCTCAACTGCGGCCCATCGCCCCGACGTTGGAAGATGTCTTCGTCACGCTGACCCGGTCCATCGAAAGCTCTCCGGCTACTGAATCAAAGGAGGGCGAGGCTCCTGCCGAGCCGAATGGGATTGGGACCGGCGAGTCGAGAGGCGTCCCCTCGTGGCGGATGCTGCCAGCATCCGAGCCGACGCTGGCAGCGTCGGCCACGACAGTCAGCCTTGCGGCGGTTCTCGCGGCCGACTCGCGGCCCCGCCCGATGTGGGGGCTGTTCGCGATGCTGGTCAAAGAGTTCCTGCACATCCGCCGCGAGCGATCGACCATCATCTTCATGCTCGTCGTGCCGGTGCTGCAAACGCTGATTTTCGGCTATGCCATCCGGCAGGAGATCAAGCACATTCCGACGATCGTCTACGACCTGGACGGCCGCCAATCGTCGCGCGAATTGATCGACGCCTTCCGCAACACGCATTCGTTCACGATCGTGGACCACGTCTATGACGAGGAATCGTTTCGCCGCGCGATGACCTCGGGGCGAGCCAAGGTTGGCATCCGGATTCCTCCGAACTATTCCGACCGACTGGTGCGGCATGAACAGGTGCAGGTTCAGATCTTGATCGACGGCAGCGATTCGCAGGTGGCGAACACCGCGTTGCAGGCGACGCAACTTCTGGGAACGTCGCTCTCGATGCGGATCGCCCGCAATCTGGCCGACTCACTGCCGGTCGTTCCCGCCCGCGATGCCCTGGGGCGGGCGGCACTGCCGATCGAGATGCGTCCGAGGCTGCTCTACAACCCGAATCTGGAAAGCTCTCACTTCTTTGTGCCGGGATTGGTCGGGATCATCCTGCAACTGGTGACGCTGTTTCTCACGTCGTTTTCCATTGTCCGCGAACGTGAGCTCGGAACGCTCGAACAACTGTTCGTCACTCCCGTCGGCCGTGTGGGACTGCTGCTGGGAAAACTCATTCCCTACGCGCTGGTGGGCCTGTTGGAAACACTGATCGTGCTGACCGTGATGGTCTTCATTTTCGGCGTTCCCATTCACGGCAGCCTCGCGTTGTTACTGAGCCTGTCGTCGCTGTTTGTCGTGTGCGCACTGGCCCTTGGCCTGTTGGTTTCGACGCTCGCCAGGACGCAACTCGAAGCGATGCAGTTCGCCTTCCTGCTGATGCTGCCGACGGTCTTGTTGTCCGGATTCATGTTCCCTCGCGCCGAGATGCCGTTTCCGATTTACATCGCGTCGTTTGGCATTCCCGCCACGTACTTCTTGGAGATCCTGCGGGGGATCATCCTGCGCGGAGCCGACTTCACAGACCTCATTCCTCAGACCATCGGACTGGCTGTCTGCTGCGTCGTGATCCTGACTCTGAGCCTAGTTCGATTCCGAAAGCAGTTGACGTAACCGCCTGATGAAAAACTTGAGCCGTTTGTTCGCCGTGTGACATCCCGTTTCCTCCTCAACGACTGGCCGCATCATGACTCACCCATTCCAGCAGACTTCGTTCGACCTCACCAACCGCGCCGCTCTGATCACGGGAGCCGGGGCGGGGATTGGGCAGGCCGCCGCCATCGCACTGGCTCGCGCCGGGGCCACGGTCGGAATTCATCATCATTCGAGTGTCGAAGGGGCGAAGGCCACATTGGCAGCGGTCGAGCTGGCCGGTGGTCGCGGTGTGCTGTTGCGCGGCGATCTGACGCGCGAGGCGGATGCGAACCGCGTGGTCGATGACTTCATCGAGTTTGCCGGCCGGCTCGACATCGTCTTCAACAATGCGGGCAACCCGTTGCAGCGAGCGTCGATCGAGGACTGTTCCTTCGAGCTTTGGAAGCAGGCGTTTGACGTGAACGTTCACAGCGCGTTCCTCGTCACGCGGCGAGCCATCCCGCGTCTGAAGGTCAGCGGTCACGGCAGCATCATCAACAATCTGTCACTCTCGGTGCAGACGGGCGGTTCGGGCGGAGCCGGTTCGTACGCGGCGGCCAAAGGAGCGTTGCAGGTCTTCACGCGGACGCTGTCGCGCGAACTGGCACCGCTCGTCCGAGCGAACGCCATCATGCCGGGCGTGGTCGAGACGCGGCATCACGAAGTCTTCACCACGCCCGAGAAGATGGAGGACTATCGCCGCCAGACGCCGCTCGCGCGCAACTCAGACGCCGATGAGATTGCTCAAACAGTTTTGTACCTCGCCAGCGATGCCTCCAGTTTTGTGACCGGTGCCCTGATCGACCTCAACGGCGGTCGGTTCCTGCGGTAGCTCGTTTGGGAACGCCCGACCCCAGATGCGGGTCGGAGTCACTCGGTCATTTCCGGAACAGGCTGCCGCGTGCGGTCGAGGCCGTCCCCTCCCGGCCACTGTCGAGAAAATCCGCGAGATTTCGTATTGAAATTCGACGGCGTTGAAAAAAGTGAACTAGAGTTTCGCGGAGTCACTCGGGGTGAAGTCATCGTACCTGTTGCTGGCGGTCTTGTTCCTGAACCGAGTTGATGTCAATTGTTCTCATGGGACAGGAGAGATTCTGTGCGCCGCCTTTCTCAGCCGATCTGCTTGATGATTGGTGTGCAGGCACTTTGCCTGGCAGTTGGCTTCTGGTTTCAGTACCAGTTGACCATCTCGACCACCGAGCACGAAGCTCGTCAGTCAGCCTGGTCAGAACTGGCACTTCGCACTCACCCGATCATGAGCGTGGCCGGGCGGTTGCAATCTCATCACCTGACGGCCGACACCTCTGAACTGACCCAAGCGCAGGCACTGTTGGATTCCGTCCCGGAAGCGGATCGGGCGGGCCTGCTCTTTACAGATTCCAACGGAGTCATCCTGTACGTCTCAGCGGGCGCGGCGGCTTCTCAGTGGAGGGTCGGAGATCGAGTCTCATGGCACACCGACCGTCACGCAAGTTTCCCCGGCGGACCACAAAACGGTCGGTTGCAAACCGCGAGCGGTGAATTGAACGCCATCACGTACCCTCCCAATGACGGGGGTGTGCGGATTGTCGCGTTTGCCGAAACACCAATCGTTCCCGCCTGGAAAACGTCGCTCCTCACGGCGATCCCTCAGGCCAGTGGAATCGCCTTCGTCTGGACGCTGATCCTGTGTGGCGTCGCGACCTATCTGCTGTCGGCTCGTTTCAGCTTCAGGGAAACTCACCGTCGGGAACAGCGCGATCACGAGGCGCTGCGGAGTGCTCAAGACTTGCTGCGGACTCGCGACGCCGTCATCTTCGGGCTGGCGAAGCTCGCCGAATCGCGCGATCCGGAAACGGGAGATCACCTCGAACGAATCTCGCTCTATACGACACGCCTGGCGACGGCGCTTCGTCCCTATCCAAAGTATCAGCGGATCGTGACGCCGACGTTCATTCGGTTGCTGGGAATCAGCTCCGTCCTGCACGACATCGGCAAGGTCGGGTTGGAAGACACCGTGCTGCTCAAGCCCGGCCGACTGACGGATGACGAACGGAAGAGGATGCAACAGCACACGCTGGTGGCCGGAGACTGCCTGAAAGAAATCGAGCAGCGGTTGGGAGCCTCCAACTTCCTGCAAACGGCCCGCGAGATCGCGCTCCATCATCACGAGCGTTGGGATGGAGCCGGTTATCCCGCGGGACTGGCGGGTGACGCCATTCCACTCGCGGCGCGAATTGTCTCCGTCTGCGATGTCTATGACGCCCTGCGCAGCAAGCGCGTCTACAAGGATTCGTTCCCTCACGAGGATTGCGTCCAGGCGATTCGCGCCGGGGCCGGGACTCAATTCGATCCCGAACTGGTCGAAGTCTTTCTGGAAGTCGAAACCGAGTTCGCCGTGATCGCCCGGCGTTTTGCCCATGAAGCCTCTGCCACAGGGGAACGACTCGGCTCGATGGAAAATCAGGGGGGGAGCCCTCCCGACCGGATGTCATCCGACCAGGAGGCCACACTGTGCGATGTCATTGCGGGGCCGGAGCTTTCACGAGAAGTGACGCAGATCAGCGTGGCGTTGGCCTGATCTGGCGACTCAACTCCGCAGAAATCATGCTTCTAAAATTAGGGAATCTGAACGATGAAGAAGAACGACATAATCGTGAAAGACGAATGGTACGTGGAGATCTCGCTGATCATCATCACGCTGGGACTGACCTGCCTGATGTGGAAGATCGCCGGTTTCAAGCTGGTCGTATTGAACCTGTTTTACCTGCCCGTGGTGCTGGCCGGTTTCTATCTCGGTCGATATCGGGCGGGCGTCCTGGCGTCCTTCGCGGTGATCTCCGCCTCGATCGTCACCGCGCTCAATCTGAATGATTTCGCGGCGTTCAACACGCCGATCATTGTCGGGTTGTCCGTGACCCTGTGGGCCGCCGTCCTGGGCCTGACGGCCCTGCTGGTCGGCACGCTCAGTGACGAGCGAGCTCAAACGTTGAACGATCTGCACGAGGCGCATATGGGCGTTGTCGAAGTCCTCGCGCGTTATCTGCAATCCGCACATCCGAAGCTGAAGGTCCGTTCTCAACGGATCGCGGAATTGAGCCAGGCCGTGGCCCGCGAGATGCAGTTGACCTCGCGGGAGTGCGATGACATCCGGGTCGCAGCCCTGCTGTTTGACATGGAGAACATCGAGATCACGGCCAGGGTGATTCGCAAGGCCGTCGGCGATCTCGAAACTCAGCCGTCCTCGTCCGAGCACTCGTTTCACGGTTCGGAACTGGCCCATTCGCTCGGTTCGGTGTTGTCGGGTGCGTTTCCGCTGCTGCTGGGTCAGGGGGACGACGAACCGCTCGGTCAACAATCGGCCTGCAAAGAGGCACCGCTCGGGGCAAAAATCATCCGGGCCGTTCGCGCCTACGATCGGCAGTCACGCGAAGTGAACCTGATGCAGGGTGCGTGGAACACCACGGGGCAGGACGCAATTGATGAACTCAGACGCGATGTGGACGCCGACCATCCCGAGGAAATCCTCGACGCGCTGGATATGGTGATCGCGTCCGAGAAGTCCGCCACGCCGGTTCTGGCCGAAGCCAACTGAAGTGAGACAGAGGTCAGAGGTCGGAGCAACAGGGGAAGAGCAGCGGTCTTTTCTGACCTCTGACCTCTGACGCTCGCGTCACGTAAGTATCTCGCGGATCACGTGCCCGAAGACATCGGTCAGCCGCATGTCTCGGCCGCCGAAACGGAACGTCTGTTGCGTGTGGTTGACTCCCAGCAGGTGCAGCATCGTGGCGTGGAGGTCGTGGATTTCGACCTTGTTCTCCACGGCACGGTAGCCGAAGTCGTCGGTCGCGCCGTAGGTCGTGCCACCCTTGATCCCGCCTCCCGCCAGCCAAATCGTGAAGCCGTAGGGATTGTGATCGCGTCCGTCGGTTCCCTGCGCGAAGGGCGTCCGGCCGAACTCACCGCAGAAGACGATCAGCGTCTCGTCGAGCAACCCGCGTTGCTGGAGGTCGCGGATCAGCGCCGCGATCGGCTTGTCGACCGTGCGCGCATTCTTGTCGTGTCCGTCCTTCAGGCCGCCGTGCTGGTCCCAGCGATCGCCGTTGCCGCCGGGACAGGTCAGCTCGATGAAGCGGACTCCCCGCTCGATCAGCCGCCGCGCGGTGAGGCAGATGCGTCCGTAAGTCCGCGTGTTGCCGAAGTCGTCGAACAGTCCGTACTGCTCCTGCGTCGCCTTGGTCTCGTTCGACAAGTCCATCAGTTCGGGAACGGCCGTCTGCATCCGGGCGGCCAGTTCATAGTTGGCGATGGCCGATTCGAGGGCATCCACTTTCCCAAGCTGCGCGAGTCGCTGCTGGTCGAGCCGCCGCATCAGGCCGAGCTTCGAGTCCTGCAACGCGCGGGTCTTCTCACTGGGCTTGATGTTGGCGACGGGAGCCTCGCCCGACGTGAAGACCGATCCCTGATAAGCCGCCGGTAGGAAGCCGCTGCCAAAACAATCCATCCCGCCGGGCGGGATCAATCCACCGTTGAGGACCACGAACGCCGGCAGGTCATCACATTCCGAGCCGAGTCCGTAACTGACCCACGCCCCGTGGCTGGGCCGTCCCTGCTGGCCGTGGCCGGTGTGCAGGAAGTAGTTCGCAAACGTGTGCTCGGAAAACGGCGAGACCATTGACCGCACGACAGCCAACTCGTCGGCACACGTCCCGATGTGAGGAAACAAATCGCTGACCGGCAGCCCGCATTCACCGTACTGTTTGAAGGACCAGGGCGACTTCAGCATCGCTCCCACGTTGGCGAATTGAGTCGCCTCGACCTTGCCCAACACTTCCTTCGCGTTCTTTCCGTCGTACTTGTCGAGCATCGGCTTCGGATCGAACGTGTCCACCTGCGACGGCCCGCCATCCATGTAGAGGAAGAGGACATGCTTGGCCTTCGCGGGGAAGTGAGTCCCATGAACCGACACACTCTTCGATTCCACCGCATCTGCCGCTGATGACTTTGACGGAGCCAACATCGACGACAACGCCACCGCCCCGAATCCGTGAGCGGCTTGCGACAACATCTCACGCCGCGACAAAGGCGGCTGCAAATAACGCTGGCAGGGAAACATGAAGGGTCTCTTGGTGGGTTTATTCTTGTCCCCTCGCCCCGGCTCTGCGGGGAGAGGGTTAGGGTGAGGGGGCTTCGTCGGAGGCACACGACAGTTGGTTGAATTCGGCATCCCGCTTGGATTGATGCGGCCGAGTAAACCAATAGGCGGGGATGAAATATAGAAGACTCAACCAGCCCAGGTGCATCAGGCCACGACTCAGATCGCGTGCATATTGTGGGCTGTCTGGCGGCATGTACCCAAGGTGGTACAAAGTCTCTGCAACGAGAGTGAGTACGGTGAACCAGCACGCCGCGAAAACTATACAGACTCGAAATTGACTTGGCGGAAGTAAGGGTTGGTTAGTGAACGTGATGGTGAAGACCAAGAGCCACGGAAGCAGAATAATAAGGGTTGCAATGATGAGTGGCAGGTGTGGCTTGAACACCGGACTCATGAATGCCGCTTGTCCGACTGTGCCAAAGAGCAAGCTGAAGTATCCAGCACATGAACTGATGGCTATCAGAGCGTCGCGGGAAATCATCAGTCAGCCCCCAACCTGATGTCGATGGTTGTTGCTTGCCGCAACACAATTCGGCTCACCCCTCACCCTAGCCCTCTCCCGACCACCGAAGCGGCGGTGCCCGAGCCGGGGTTAAATCACTCGACGTAGATGAACTCTTTCACATTGAACAGGACGTGGCACAGATCGGTCCACGCCTCGCGCGGTGCTCTGTTGGGATCGGACTTGGCGTCGGGTGGTGAGCCTGGATAACTGGACAGAAACGACCACGCTTCAAACTTCTCGCGGTCGGTCGGTCGGCGGGCGAAAGCGGTCAGGTACATTGACTCGATCCGCTGCTCGGGCGTTTGCGACGCATCGGCCAGCGTGCGGTCGGCCCAGCGTTTGGCTTGTTCGATCACCAGCGGATCGTTCATCAGGATCAACGCCTGAGCCGGGACGTTCGAGATCGTGCGTCGGCCAACTGTCGAAAACGGCGACGGTGTGTCGAAGGCCAGCATCATCGGCGAGAGAAAGTTGCGGCGGACCGAAATGTAGATCGAGCGGCGTCCGTCTCCATCGACCGGCCCGCTGTTCCCCGGTCGGCCGCGGCCCTGCATGAACGGAGTCAGGTGAATCGCCACGCTCGGTCCAAACGGCTTGTGGTCCAGTCGGCCGGAGACCGCGAGTAGTGAATCGCGAATCACCTCGCCCTCCAACCGTTTGATCGGCATGCGGTGCCACAGAATGTTGTCGGGATCAGCGACTTCAGCGGCCGGGTCGGGCTTGCTCGACATCTGATATGTGCGGCTGAGGATCAGCGATTTGATCAGTTTTTTTTGCGACCAGCCCTCCTTGACGAATTGCGTTGCGAGATGATCGAGCAACTCGGGATGAGACGGCGGCTGACCGAGGGCTCCAAAATTATCGACCGTCGGAACGATCCCCCGCCCGAACAGATGATGCCACACGCGATTCACAGCCACTCGCGCAGCGAGCGGACTTCGCAGTATCTCGTTCGCCAGTTGCAGGCGACCACTGCCGTCTTGCCTTGTCCCCTCGCCCCCCGCCTTGGGGGGGAGAGGGTTAGGGTGAGGGGGTCTTTCGGAGGCAGGTTGATGGTCGAGGGTTGAGGGTTGAGTGGCAGCAGAAGCGGCCGTTTGAAGTGGGGAAGTTGGTTCACCGTTCGAAATGGAGCGCATCCGCCGCGCCATTGAAAGCAATCAATACGCCCAATTTCAACGCAACTTCTTGAGCCACTATCAATCTAAATTA
>JAYUFF010000690.1:0-4490 GCA_043738825.1 Schlesneria sp. | reverse complement strand
CGCCGGTGTTCACTGAGACGTAACCGCCCGACTGGATGATGCGGTCGAACGCGGAGCGGTCCACGACGAGATCGCGCACCACGGGGAAGGCTGTCGCTCGCCACGGCTCGATCACCAGCGTGTCGCCGTCATTGAAGCGGCGCATGTGAAGCTGGCAGGTCGTCGTCGCGTTGTCGGGTCCGTGCGCCTGGCCGTTGATCATCACACCGCACGTTCCGCAGATCCCCTCACGGCAATCGTGGTCGAACGCGACCGGTTCCTCACCCTTGGCGATGAGCTGTTCGTTCAGCACGTCGAGCATTTCGAGAAACGACATGTCGGTCGAGATGCCGCTGAGCTGGTAGCTCTTCAGCGCCCCCGGCTTGTTCGGCCCGGCCTGTCGCCAGATTTGCAGCGTGAGGTTCAAGTTTTTGGAAGCGGCGTGGCTCATGGTTGGCTTTCGGTCTCAATCGTCGGGCTGTCGTGACAAAACGTCGCGTGCCCGAAGTTCTAATGTCATCAGCCCGGAGGGCGGCATACGGTAGCCCACGGCGTCAGCCGTGGGTTGGTCGTTGTTGGTTTTCATCTCAAGCCCCGGAGGGGCGACATAATTTCGGGCCCTGCGATCGACGATATGTCGCCCCTCCGGGGCTGGCTCATTTCTCGATCCTCACCCCACGGCTGACGCCGTGGGCTACCTTATGCCGCCCTCCGGGCTAAATCCGTGCGCATCGAACTCGTTTGGCGCATCGAACTCGATTGGTTGTCACTTGTAGCTTCTCGTTCCCAGCGGGCAGTCGGTGAACGTCAGCGGTTCCTTGTGCAGGATGGAGTCGCCTCCGACTCCGGTGAACTCCCACGCGGCGGCGTAGCAGAATTTGTCGTCGTTGCGGGCGCATTCGCCTTCGCTCGTCTGATGCTCTTCGCGGAAGTGGCCGCCGCACGATTCGTCGCGATGCAGGGCGTCGCGGGCCAGCAACTCGGCGAACTCCAGGAAGTCGGCGACTCGCCCGGCGTGTTCGAGGTTCTGGTTGAGTGTCTCGCCGCTACCGAGCACCTTCACGTCGGACCAGAATTCTTCTCGCAGTTGCTGGATCGAGTCGATGGCCTTGATGAGGCCCTTCTCATTGCGGCCCATCCCGACGTTGTCCCACATGATGTGGCCGAGCGCCCGATGGAACTGCTCGACGCTGCGTTTGCCGTTCACTTTGAGGATCGCCTCGACGCGAGTTTTGGATGACGCGAGGGCTTCACCAAATTCGGGAGCTTCCGTCGAGACCGGCTTCAGTTTGCGAGTCGCGATGTGGTCGCCGACCGTGTAGGGAATTACGAAGTAGCCGTCGGCCAGGCCCTGCATCAGCGCGCTGGCACCGAGGCGGTTGGCTCCGTGGTCCGAGAAGTTCGCCTCACCGAGGACGTACAAACCGGGCAGATTGCTTTGCAGGTTGTAATCGACCCACAAGCCGCCCATCGTGTAATGGACCGCCGGGTAGATTCGCATGGGAACCTTGTACGGGTTCTCGGCGGTGATCTTCTCGTACATGTGGAAGAGATTGCCGTACTTGCCACGCACCACGTCTTCGCCATCGCGCTGGATGGCGGCAGCGAAATCGAGATAGACCGACAGGCCCGACGGCCCGACTCCAAAGCCCGCATCGCAGCGTTCCTTCGCCGCACGGGACGAGATGTCGCGTGGAGCGAGATTGCCATACGCGGGGTAACGCCGTTCGAGGTAATAGTCTCGCTCGGACTCGGGGATCTGATCGGGTGAGCGAGTGTCGCCTTTGGTGAGTGGAACCCACACGCGGCCGTCGTTGCGAAGGCTTTCGCTCATCAGGGTGAGCTTGCTCTGGTGAGTCCCGCTGACCGGAATGCAGGTCGGATGGATCTGCGTGTAGCACGGGTTGGCGAAGTAGGCTCCGCGCTTGTGGGCACGCCACGCGGCGGTCACGTTGCAGGTCTTAGCCATCGTCGAGAGGTAGTACGCGTTGCCATAGCCGCCCGTGCAGAGGACAACTGCGTCGCCAGAGAACGTCTCAAATTTTCCCGTCACCAGATCGCGAGTGACAATCCCGCGAGCGACACCATCGACGACGACGACATCCAGCATCTCGCGCCGTGCGAAGACTTTGATTCGCCCGGCATGGACCTGCCGCATCATGGCCTGATACGCACCGAGCAGAAGCTGCTGCCCAGTTTGACCGGCACAGTAGAAGGTTCGCGAGACCTGTGCCCCGCCGAACGAACGGTTGGCCAGCGAGCCGCCGTATTCGCGGGCAAACGGCACGCCCTGCGCAACACACTGGTCGATGATCGACGTGCTGAGCGTCGCCAACCGATAAACGTTGCTCTCGCGCGCCCGCCACTCGCCCCCCTTCACCGTGTCGTAGAACAGACGTCGCACCGAGTCGCCATCGTTTGCGTAGTTCTTCGCGGCGTTGATGCCACCCTGTGCGGCGATGCTGTGGGCGCGGCGCGGCGAGTCTTGGATGCAGAACGACAGGACGTTGTAACCCAACTCGGCGAGCGACGCGGCGGCGGAGCCTCCGGCCAGTCCGGTGCCGACGACGATGATCGTGTTCTTCCGCTTGTTGTGCGGCGCGACGAGCTTTAGGTCGAACTTGTGGCGGTCCCACCGGGTCGCGATGTCGCCCGTGGGGCAACGTCCGTCGAGCGGCGTGTCGGCAACTGTCACCATGCTGGCACTGTCCTTCGATGGCGTGGGGTAGGTTTGTAACCTGCCCGTCGGTTGTTTCTACACATCACGGGCAGGTTACAAACCTGCCCCACGTGACCTTGTCTTTACCGTAGGCTTGTCGCTCCGCCAGCAAGCGTTCCCGCCGCCAAACCGTCCCGTCGGCGGAGCGACGGGACTACAGTAGTTCTTGTCGGACCTGAACACGCCGCTACCTCTTCAAACTCGGAATGATAATTGGCAGGCTGGCGAATCCGACCGCGATGGCGATGGCAAACAGGCGACCGGCCCATTTGATGAGCGGTGTGTATTTCGGATGGTTCAACCCGAGTGACTGGAACGCGCTGGCAAACCCGTGCGACAGATGAAAGCCCAGCACGATCGCACCGAGGGAGTAGACCACGCGACTGATTGGGTTGCTCAGAATGGCGACAGTATTTGCATAGGGTGCCGTTGGATCGTCATGAGCCAGATACTTCACATCGGGCCGCAAGCCCATCCGCAAGTCGATGAGATGCAGCAGCACGAAGCCCAGCACCACGGCCCCCGAGCCGAACATCCAGGCACTCGAACGCGATTGCAGCACGCCGCGCGGCTGCTTCGACTGCTGCATTGCGTACTGATCGACACGAGCCGCCGTGTTTCCCGTACTCGTCACCACCGCGAGATACAGATGCACGAGAAATAGCACGAACAACCCGGCCTCGGCCAGAGGCAGCCATTCCAGATGCTCCATCATGTGGGAATAGTCGTTGAACGGCTCTGCCCCGGCGTAGAGGAACAGGTTTCCGGCGAGATGCACCACCAGAAAGCTGCAGAGCAGCAGCCCGGTGAGTCCCATCACGAACTTCTGTCCGATCGAAGATGACAGCAGCCGAAAGAACCAACGCAGCCCCACGCGATCGATCAGCCCAACCTTGGGCTGAGCAGTTGCCGTTTCCGACACGAGAAGACTCCCTGCGGCCGGAGCCGCGAATCGCCGTTCGCAATCAAGGCGAACGCCACACGTCTGTTCAATTCGAGCCGGATTATAGGGGCCAGCCGCGCAACTTCAATTCAGACGGAATGAGCTGTGAGTTCACTGACGAATGTGTTGACACTCACCGACACGCTGTCCTCGGCGAACGTGGAACGGCATGATGTCCGCCGCAAACAGACCGGGAGGGCGACGCTCCTGTGGAGCCGCAATGTTGCAGCGGCTCGATCGACAATCTGACTCGGCGGGAGCCTCATCCTCCCGCAAGCAGTGCCTGTTCAACTCATTCAGAAAGAGACGGAATCAGATGCGCATCAAGAGACTTGTTCTGGTGGTGGCGTTGGCCTGGGGATGTTCGGCGTCGTGGGTCATGGCGGCGGAGCCGGTACGGCTGTGGGAGGGAGATGCTCCCGGCGCGTTGGGCCAAGCGGATCATGACGTTCCGACGCTGACGCCGTATCTCCCCGCAGATGACAAGGCGAGCGGCACGGCCATCGTCGTTTGTCCCGGCGGCGGCTACGGTGGCTTGGCCGGTCACGAGGGCGAAGGCTATGCGAAGTGGCTCGCCGACAATGGCGTCGCCGCGTTCGTGCTGAAGTACCGGCTCGGGTCGAAGGGCTATCGGCATCCGGTCATGTTGGGGGACGCTTCGCGCGCGATCCGGTTCGTGCGCGCGAAGGCCGCCGATTGGAAGATCGATCCGAAGCGAGTCGGCGTGATGGGAAGCAGTGCCGGTGGTCATCTGGCCTCAACGGCCGTGACTCACTTTGACGCTGGCAAGGCCGACTCGGCGGATGCCATTGACCGACAAAGTTCGCGCCCCGACTTCGGTGTCCTGTG
>JAYUFF010000689.1:0-4493 GCA_043738825.1 Schlesneria sp. | reverse complement strand
CCCCATTTGAAAAATGGCGATGGCCCTGGACAGTTTGCCGGTCGCGATCGACCGGTCTGATTTGGCAGGGTGCCGTCGTTCGCTTGAGTCTCACTTTGTTGTCGTCTTGCCCGCCAGTCATGGCACGTAGGGGACCAATGGGACGAATGGGACGGGCGAGGTGATGGGAGTCGCATCCGCCCCATGACTCCCTTGATTCCCATCGATCGCGTATCGGCTGGCTGACTGTAGACATTTCAAATTTGATGCCACCTGTCAGATTGCATTCGTCCGCATGACGATTCAATTGGCCGCCAGATGCGAGAACGGTGCGACGTGCGAACCCGAGGCCACGTTGACGGCCCCTTCGAGGACCGCGTGCGGGCCGATCCGGCAGTTGGCTCCGATCACCACGGGGCCGTGAATGTGAGTGAAGGGCAGGATGACCGTGTCGGCTCCGATTTGGGCGCGCGGGTCGATGAACGTGACCTCGGGCATCACGACCGTCACGCCGGACAGCATCAACCGCGACATCGTGGCCTGCTGAATGGCGCGCGTCACGTCGGCGAGTTGGACCCGTGTGTTGACTCCCATCGCTTCGTCGATGTGGAAGACATTCGCGGCCGATACGATTCGCCCGTCGCGTTTCAGGACGAGCGGGCAGTCGGTCAGATAGTACTCGGCCTGGCTGTTGTCGGGCCGGATGCGATCGAGCGCACCCAGCAGAGCTTGCGAATCGAAGGCGTAGCAGCCGGTGTTGATCTCGCGAATCCGGCGTTGCTCGTCGGTCGCGTCCCGTTCTTCGACGATCCGCTCGAACTGACCGGCGGCATCGCGCACGATGCGGCCCAGTCCGTGGTTGGCTTCGGTTTCGGTCGTGCCAATCACGGCGGCGGCCTGGGTGTCGATCTGCGTCTTGAGCAGTGCGGCCAGAGACTCACTCTTGAGCAGCGGCGTGTCACCGGCCAGTACGAGCACCGAGCCACGGTGCGAGGCCAACTGATCCCGGCACATCATCACGGCGTGGCCGGTTCCCTGTTGCTCGCTCTGCAACGCGAACTCGACATCGCCGTACTGCGACAACTGCGCGCGAACCAGGTCGGCGCGATGACCGACCACGGCAACGATGCGGGTGACTCCCGCCGCACGGGCCGCGTCCAGCACGTACTCGATCATCGGCCGGCCACAGACTTCGTGCAGCACCTTGGGCAGAGCCGACTTCATCCGCGTGCTCTTGCCCGCCGCGAGCACCACCGCCAACGCTCCGTCTGTCACGCTGAGCTCCTTTTCAAATGATTGCAAGGTACGAATGTCCCCCGCGCGACCTCGTGGATCGATACCTCACGCGGCCGAAAGTGAGTCGTTGATACCTGACACGGTCGTCGATGAAACATTCTTGGTGAGCCGGGCGGCGTCAGCCCCCGAACTTCTGTCGTGAAGAATCCGGGGGCTGACGACGCCCGGCTCACCAAAACTCGAACTGGAGCAACATCTCATTCATGCCCGCAAACGGTTTCGTTGTCAGAAGCGAACGGCATAGCGAATCATGAACGTGTCCTTGATGTCGAAGCCGGGCGTGGCGCGCAGAAACTCGACCTGCCGACCGAGGACGTAGCCCACTTCAATGGATTTGTCGAACCAACCGTGATCGCTGCGCAGTCCGAGTCCGATGCGCCAGTCTTGAATTTGAACCTGCTCGCGCGTGCTGACGCCCGGCATTCCAATCTGGTACGACTCGACGTGATATTCGCCGGTGGCGTAGATCCAGTGGGCCGCCGTGCCAATGTTGCCGAGGAAGTAGCTGGCCCGTGCCTTCGGAAACAGCAGCCGAAATTCCCACAGGTCGTTCGGATTCCAAACCACACCGGCGTAGGGGATCACGATGTTATCGACCCGGTCCCAATAACCGGCTCCCAACACCCACATCAATTGTGGCGAAGTGCGATAGAACAGCATCGCGTTCGCGTCGAGATTAAGAGCCTCCTTGCCGAGGCTGTGTTCAAAGTCGGTGTTAATCGACGGATTGAAGTCGAACTGCGCACTCCACGGCCCGGCCTGCGGCGTGGCCAGCGTGAAATCCCAGCCCAGCCGATAGACCGCACCAGGCAGATCGACAGTGATCGGGCCGTCCCACAACCTCAGGCCCGCCTGAGCGGTGTTCGTGAAGGCCCAGCCAGGTCCGATGGGCATCGTATGAGCCAGCTCGAAGTCAAAGTTTTGCGATTGAAACTTGCCAACATTGGGATTCTTCGTCCCCGCGTTACCGAGGTAGGTGTAGTCGAAGCGAGGTGTGTAGCCGAGCCGGTGCGGTTGCGGACCGTTGACGCCCGAGAGAGTTGTATTCCCCAGGCCTCCCAAGACGGGATCGGGTCCGTAAAGAAACGGATCGTTCACGCCAGCCCCGTTGAACGGGGTCGTCACTCCATTGGACGGAGCCATGATGGCGGGAGTTTCAAACGTCGAAGGGCTTTGACCGCGAACGATCGGCTGGTTCGGTTGGCCAGCGCGCTGGTTCAACGGCCCGGCGCGAAGCGCCTCGGGAATCGAGAGCCTTGGAATGGGAAGGGCCTCCGTTTCCCGAAAGCACGCGACCTCATCGGGTGCTGCGGAACCGTGGACTCGCCCCGACGCGACGGCACCAAACGCCAACAGACTCAGAAACAGTACGCGCACCATGTGACCTGCCCCTTAATCCAACCACGACCGGCCGAAATTGCCGGGTTCGCTGATGATGCGGGATGTCTCAGAAAGTGCGAATTGAGTCAACCTCAAGTCCGGCGACTTCTGCCGTAGGGTGGGCACTCTTGCCCGTCCGGCTTGAAGGCAAAAACCCAGACGGGCAAGAGTGCCCATCCTACGAGTACATCTTTTCCTGCCGCTCGCGTCTGTGCGCCGCAGGCGGGCTGTCCTGGAAGGCTCGGGCGCGGAACAGGAAGTCCACGATGTTCCCTTCGTGTGGCTGGAGCCAGTTGAGTTGCATCGTCTTCACCACGCCAATGTTCAACCGGTCGATGGTCGTCGCGTCGAGAAGCTGCTGTTTGAACTTGGCATCGTCCGTGAGGGCCGTGCAAACCAGAGTCTGCTTCATCGCGGCGATCATCTTGTTCTGAGGGCACTCGACGACCGAGGCAAACGGGAACATGTACTCGGTGTTCGCCAGCGGGACATCCGGCGCGGAGCAATGGACGATCGTCGGCCGCAGGTAGTCGCAGCGCTCAGCCTTCACGAGCCGGTCGCCGCCGCGATACTTCGCGGTGACTTCGGTCACGCCGTCGGCCTGACAACCCTCGTCGATCTGGTTGTTCATGGCCTCCGCCACGCCGGCCGTGGTGAACGCGGCGAGCGGCGACTTCGGATCGGTCGGTGGCAGCGGCATGATCGGGCCGAGACGTTGAGCCAGTGCGTCGGCAATCTCGCGCGTGTGGCGACTGGCCCAGACACCGCTCGCGTTGATGCAGCTTCGTCCGCTGTTGGCGAAGATGCTGTCGGCCATCAGGTCGAGATAGTCCTCCCACTGATCGACCTTGTCGTCGCCAAGGACGATCTTCGAGAAGCCCGGTCCGTGGACGGAGATCCTCGGATTGCCCGCGTGCTGATCGACGGTGGTCTGTCCGCCGAAGATCATCGCGCGCTGGCAGTCGGTCATCACGGCTCCGCCAACATCGTGGCCGCCGGGATAGATCGAGACCGCCTCGCGCGGCAGACCGGCCTTGAAGAACGCCTCGGTGATCCGGTACGGCGTCCAGAATTCCTGAGATCCCGGCTTGATGAAGAGGCCGATCTGCATCGGCAGCGCGGGGAGCCAGAGCGTATGCACGCCGGGTGAGTTGTTCGGCAGGACCATCCCGAACACGGGTGTGTTTGCCTGGTACGAGACCATCACGCCGCGAGACTCTTGGCCGTACCCCTTTTCGAGAACCTCATACGGCAGTCCGCGCGTGAGGGCATCCAGCACCTCGTCCATGTGCGACAAGACGAAAGCGTTCTTCCGCATGTTCGTCGCACACATGTGCTCGGGCAGACCGGTCGTGGCCGACTGCATCCGACAGAACTCGGCCGGCGACAACGACCCACTTCCCATTGGCAACGTGTCGTTCAGGTACAACTCAGCAGCCATCTTGCAGATGCCGATCAACTGCGCGATCGGCACTGCGCGCAAAGCGTCTCGCGCCTTCTGCGACTTCTTCAGATCGAGCTTCACCATCGCGCCGGTCGCCTGATGAAGCTGCGCGAGCGTCTCCCCCGTGTCGAAGTGAACGACCGGCTGCTTTTCCATCGACTCGTAAGTTTGACCGAAGCGAAGAATCGGAATGTCGAACACGGAGGCAACTTTCCAAATGGTGAGGTTCAATTCAGTGGACGTATCCGCACTGCAAGCCGCGCCGGGGCGAAGGGCCAAAGGTTAGCTCAACCTTTGAGGAAATTCATCCGAGTCGAGTTACAACCCAGGGCCATCGCCTGTTTCAAATGGGGGTGCCACGGTCACGGAGCTTCGACGTGGCCGTGCGAGGACG
>JAYUFF010000688.1:0-4495 GCA_043738825.1 Schlesneria sp. | reverse complement strand
GTCGAAAGCGTCGGCCCTTTCGAGCCAATGCCACCCTTGATGACCTGCACGAGGACTTCGCTCCCGCGCTGAAAGATCTCCTGGATCGGCGGCTTGTTGCGAGCATCCCGCTCGTTGAAACGGCCCTGCGAACTGGAACGTCCGCGACGCACATCCGGACCTTCGTCGGCGTCAGACGGATCGAGATCATCGACATCGTCATCCGCGTCGGACGAATCACCATCCTTCTCGACGAGATGCCGGTAGTACTGGAACTCGACATCGCTCACATGCAGGAAGCCGTTGCGTCCGACACCGAAGTCCACGAACACAGCCTGAATGCTGGGTTCGATGTTGACGACACGGCCCTTGTAAATGTTGCCGACGTAGTTTTCGAGGCTGTTCCGCTCGACGTACAGTTCCTCCAGAACTCCATCTTCAACGATGGCGATCCGGCTCTCCTCCGGTTGGAGGACATTGATCAGCATTTCTTTTTTCATGACTCACCCTTGTCAGGGGGCGAGTGCGCGCATCACAAACTGTCGGTGATGGCTCTGTCGGATCGCCTGCATGCAACTCGGGCCCATTCGGGCCGATGAGTCGCCACGCGCGAAGATTGGCCACCGAAGACTCGGATGGCTCGGCTCTCTCGACAGAACTCCAGCAGACGAATTGCAGCGACCTGAAGTGCCGGGCGACATGCCACGAGAAATGATTCATCCCGCGCGATGGCCTCTTTCGAAATGTGGCTGCGGTTGTTCCGGGACTTCCCGTGAGAGATCGGCGGGGAACGGAGCGCGACCGCTGCGCGAATGGATCGCCAACGGAATCTGAAGACGCCCCTTGAATCACCCGCTGATGCAAACAATCCGATCCACCGGTGAGATCGCAGCGCGTCGGCGACGAGTTCGTCGGCTCTGACGCCCTGTGGCCCGAGCGAATTTCGTTCGCCCGCAAAAGATGGTGGCCCTCACCCATCAGACACTTCGACCGAGGTGCGCGAAGAAGGATCGAGGCCGTCGGTTTCCGAACGCCCCCGTCATCGCTTCGTTGCCGGACGCAGCTCACGTTGAGCCTGAATCGTCCGTCGCCACCCGACACAAAAACACGCACTCTGCCCAGACCCAATTGAATTGTTTTTCGGCCATCGACACTGCGACGGGCATCAACCGCGTCGCACAAACACCTACCGACTCGCTCAATCTAACTGCATCGACTCGGGACAGAGCCGCTTCAACTCGCCCCACAGATAGTTCTCGACATCGCGAGCCACATCGATTTCGAGAGCCCGCTTCGCGATCTTCTCCGCCCGTTCGATGGTCAGTTTCCGAATGACTTCCTTCAGTTCCGGGATGGCATGCGGCGTCACGCTGATCTGCCGGATCCCCAATCCCACCAGCAACGGCAGGAACACGGGACTCGTACTCATCTGCCCGCACACCGACACGGGAATGTTGTGCTTGCGAGCCGCCTCAACCACCATCCGAATCAATCGCAAAATGGCGGGATCACCCTCCCGATACAGGTAGGCCACCCCCTGATCCGCCCGATCAACCGCGAGAGTGTACTGAATCAGGTCATTGGTCCCAAGCGAGAAAAAATCGACCTCGCGGGCAAACTCTTCGGCCATGACGGCGGCGGCGGGGACTTCCACCATCATGCCGACCGGCACCTCGCGCCGGAACGGCACTCCTTGTTCTTCCAGATCCTCGATCACATCGCCCAGAACCATGCGGGCCTGTCGAAACTCCAGCAGCGTCGTGATGAGCGGGAACATGATCCGCAGATCACCAAACTCGGCCGCGCGCAGTGCCGCGCGCAGCTGCGTCTTGAAGAGTAGCAGGTTCTGCAAACTCAGCCGGATGCTGCGAACGCTCAGCGCCGGATTGACGCTGTCTGGGTAGTCCGCCCGCAGCGCCCCCGGCATCTTGTCCGACCCCAGGTCGAGCGTTCGGATAATCACCGGATGGTCGGGAAACGCCTTGAGCACCTGGCAGTAAGCCTGATAGTGGTCCTCCTCGGTCGGCTCGCGATTCGATTCGAGGTACAGGAACTCGGTGCGATACAAACCGATCCCCGCCGCTCCCTTCTCGCGAGCCGGCCCCGCCTCGGTCGGAAACTCGATGTTCCCCATGACCGTGATGCGAACACCGTCCTCGGTTTCGCAGGGGAGTTCGCGCTGAGAGTGAAGCCGTCGCTCCTGACTGTGAAAACGAGCTTCCGCGTTGCGGTACTTGACCAGCGTCTCTTCATCGGGATCGATGATCACGACGCCGTGGCTGCCATCAATGATGATGGTCTCCGCCCCGGAGACATCCTCCAGAAACTTGCCGATCCCGACCACCGCCGGAATCTCCAACGCACCGGCCAGAATCGCAGTGTGGCTCGTGTGACCACCGACCTCGGTGGCGAATCCCATCACAAACCTGCGGTCGAGATTCGCAGTCTCGCTCGGCGTCAGATTGTTGGCCAGCACGAGAACAGGGGCCGTGAGATGAGCCAGCTCTTCGCGGCGCTCTCCCAGCAGCAGCCGCAGCATGCGCTTTTCCAAGTCGTAAATATCGACGGATCGTTCGGACAGGTACTGACCGCCAAGGTCTTGCAGACGCTTGGCATACTGCCGAAGAACCTGACTCGCCGCATGCTCGGGCGACTGAAACTTCCGGATTCGGTCTTCGATTTGTGAGACCAGTTGTACGTCCCGCGCCATCATCAGATGCGCCGAAAAGATGGCCGCGTACTGGTCGCCGAGCCGTTCGCGAGCCAACTTCTCGTTGTGCTCGATCTCCTGACAGACGGCTTCCATCACGGTTCGGAACCGGGCCAACTCCATCTCGACGGCACTGGCCGAGATGACGCGCTGAGGGATGCGAAACGTCTCGGTCCCCAGCAACATGGCCGGGCCAATTGCCACGCCGGGAGAAACTGCGATTCCGCGTCGAGTCAGCATGCGGTGGCGTTCGCGGTCATTACGCTAGGGGAAGGGGACATTCGTGGAGCAGGCCCTGCGACCTGCCATGGGGAGTCAAAAAATCCCGCGACATCGCGGACCAAACAGTCCGCTCCACATTGTTTCCAGACCTCTCGATCAGGTTGCTCGAACAGGTTGCTCAAACAATGCAAAATCGGACTCGATCAACGTGACCAATTGTTCGATCGCACCACCGGCGTCTGCTCCAATGGCCTCGACTTCCAACTCCATTCCCGCTTCGGCCCCCAGAGACAGCAGGTGCAGCAGACTCTTCGCATCGGCGCGATTCGAGCCGCGAATCACATGAATCTGGCTCTGAAATGACTGGGCCTTGCGCGCGATCATCTCCAACGGCCGCATGTGCAACCCTTTCGGATTACTAACCGTTGCCATCGCGCGATGAACTGCCGCAGTCGTCATGATCGCCCAATCTACCTGTTCTCCGTTCCGCAGGTTCCAAGTCAACACTCGTGATCGATCGCCACGAGACACACTGCGGATGCAAGCTGGTCCGTGAACTCAACTCACCCACCTTCAAATTTCGTTGTTGTCTGCTTCCTGCAACAACTCCCAAATATCTTGCGCCGTTTTTGACTGACGCAGGAACTTGCAGAACTTGTCGTTCCTCAAATGGCGCGAGATGTTCTCCAGTCCACGCAGGTGGTCGCCCGGACGATCCGGCGGCGAGACCAGCAGAAACATGACATAGACCGGCTCTCCATCGAGGCTGGAAAAATCCACCCCATCCTTGGAGACCGCAATGGCCGCGATCAGTTTATCGACCGAGGGATGCTTGGTATGAGGCACGGCCACGCCGCGCCCGATACCCGTCGATCCCAACTCCTCCCGCTTGAGGATCGCAGCGACGATCCCGTCTTCATCCGAGGCCTTGATGCTGCCCGCCTGACACAAGGCAGCCACCATCGACCGAATCGCCGACTCCTTCGATCCGAGAGGGATCTCGGGAATCAAGGCCGCTTGGACAACGAAGTCACACAACTTCATGGAGAACCTCTCTTTGTTCGCGCCGATTCATCCGAGGGACGCGATCCCGGATTCACAAAACAACGTGGAATGGACGCGCCATTCACATCGAAAATGAACTGAAACAAAACAACACTGCACATCCGACAGACCGTGACACTGAGGCAACTCTATTCCGCCGCCTCATCATCGCGATCATCACTCTTCACGGACAGTTCGCCCAGACTCGGCCCGCGATGATTCTGAATCTTCTCTTTGTACTTCCGAAGCTGCTGCTCCATTTTGTGCAAAGCCAGATCGAATGCGGCAGTGGCTTCGTTGTCCGTATCGGCCGCCACCAGATCGTGACGGTGCTCGGTATCGACCAAAATCTCCACGGTCGATTTCCCGTTCGAGAAATCCACCGTAATCCCGATCGATGTCACGCGCCCAAACAGGGTCAGTAACTTCTCGACCTTCTGTGACATGTAATCGTGAGTGCTCTGGCTGATGGTTCCGTGTCGGCAGGTGATGGCAACTTGCACCGAAGGTGACTCCTCTCGGACATCGGTCGTCCGAACA
>JAYUFF010000687.1:0-11940 GCA_043738825.1 Schlesneria sp. | reverse complement strand
GGCTCAACACCGGGGTTGCGATCCGACCCGTGGGCTGACGCCCACGGCTAATCGCTGCCGTCGCTTTGCGACTCCGACCACCAATAACTCAAACCGGATGGGCAAGAGTGCCCATCCTCCATCGCGGTACGACAACTCCTGCCGCTCGCCTGACGACACCGACACGGCTCCCTCCTCACGGAAAGACCGACATGGCCAATCCAGAACACGTAAAGATCGTAAAACAAGGTCGCGACGCGATAAGAGCTTGGCGCATAAAGAACCTTGGTACCCAACTCAATCTCGTCGAAGCCGACCTGACTGAGGTCAACCTGAGTGGGATTTTATTGACAGGGGTTTCTCTGAGCGGAGCTGATTTGCAAGGAGCTGACTTAAGCGGGTCCGACCTAACCGGAGCCGATCTGAGCTATGCCAACTTGTTCGGCGTCGATCTGAATGGGACTGATTTGAGCGGAGCCAATCTGCAAGAGGCAAATCTCTGGTGGGCCAACCTGTTCGGGGCGGATCTGAGTGGCTGCAATGTCGAAGGAGCCAAACTATTCAACACCGCTTTCGCCGATGTTAATCTGTCCGAGGTGCGAGGGTTGGAATCGGTCGCACACGAAGGCCCGTGCAGCATCGGCGTCGACACGCTCTACAAGTCCCAAGGGAAGATTCCCGAGGCGTTCCTACGGGGCTGCGGCGTGCCGGAAGATTTGATCACGTACCTTCCGTCGCTCATCGGGGCGATGGAGCCGATTCAGTTTCAATCGTGCTTCATCAGCTACAGCAGCAAGGACGATGAGTTCGCGCGGCGGCTGTACGGCAGGATGCGCGGCGAGAAGCTGCGGGTCTGGTTTGCTCCCGAGGACATGCAAGGAGGAAAGAAGAGCATCGAGCAAATCGACCGGGCGATTCAGGTCAACGACAGGCTGCTGCTGGTCCTCTCGAAGCACAGCATGAACAGCGAATGGGTCCGGCGAGAAATCAAACGAGCTCGCGCGACGGAACGCGCCGAAAAGCGGACCAAACTTTTTCCAATCGCCCTCGCGCCATTCACCATGATCAAGAAGTGGTGCTGTGACGACGCGGATACCGGCGAAGACTTGGCCGAGAAGATTCGCGAATATCACATCCCCGACTTCTCGAACTGGAAAGACCACGACGGCTTCGAGGCCGCCTTCGCCGACCTGCTCCGCGACCTGCGTGCCGAGGCGTAACGGCCGATCAATTCTCTGCTGGCTTCGTGCAACGTTTACGCCGAAGAGAGAAGAACGGTCGGCCCGTTGGGCCTGAACGGTTTCTGGGGCGGCTCACCCAGGGCCGTTGGCCCTGGCTGGAAGAACGCATGGCCCTTTGGGCCGAAAAGCGACCGCCACAGGACTGCCGTAGAGGCACAAACTGGCCAGCAGGTGCCACGGCTTTTTTGACGGCCCGTTACGCGAGGGCCTTCGCGACGGCGGCTTTGGTTTTTTCGAGGCCGGTCTTGGCCACTTCCAGTCCGTCCTGCTTCCAGTAGTTCGGGTTGAACAGTTCCAGCGACAGCGGGCCGCGATAGCCGCCGTCGCGCAGCGTGCGGAAGATGTCCGTGAGCGGAGCGATGCCGTCGCCGCAGTAGACTCGCGCCGCGTCGTTGATCGTCGCGCGGGGCGGATCGGCGGGATAGTCGTTGACGTGGAAGTTGTACATCCGCCGACCGGCGAACATGTTCAAGCCCTCGAAGTCCGAGCCACCCTTGTAGATGTGATAGATGTCGAGCAGGAAGCAGGCTCGTGGATGAGCGGCCTCAATCCCGACAAAGGCCGCCTCGCCCATCCGCGACAACGTCTTCGAGAAGCCCCACAGCTCGAGCTGCGGATAGACGCCTTCCTGCTGGCCGATCTCGCACAACGCGCGATAACGTTCGCTCAGTTGCAGCAGATCGAGACCCGTCTTGTCGGTGACGCCGATCGGCGGAGCGGCCAGTCGTTCACCGCCGATTTCGCGCACGAGGCCCATGCAGCGTTTGGCCTCTTCGAGTCCCTTCTTGCGTTCCGCTTCGTCCTCGTGCAGGAAGGCCGCGAAACCGATCGCACTCTCGACCGTCAGGCCCGCGTCGGCGATCCGCTTCCGCAGGTCAGACAACACGCCACCATTCTTGACGTAGGTGTCGAGGCCCCGAATCCACGGCTCGATCCCCGTGTAACCGGCCTTCGCGGCGATCTCGACTTCCGCTACGACATCGACGTTCTTCCCCTGGTACTGACACTTACTAATCGTGCTGGTGTTGAGGCAGTACCGAAACGGATCGCCGCCAGCCGACGCAGGCTTCGCGTCCGCAGCGGTGGCTGCGCTCCTCGTCACTACTGCGCCAGTCACCGCGACCGCCGCCGCCGAAGTCAGGAAAAAATCTCGTCGCGACAGATCGAACGACATGGCAGAGCACCTGAAAAGGAAGAGTGAGCGTTGGGCGAGGCGACAGGATACGCAGGGCAGCCCGGCTGAGAAAGTCCGCTCCTTGGCTCACGCAGGGCCATCGCCTTGTTGAATCGGGGGAATTGGGTGCCACGGTCAGGAGCTTCGACGTGGCCGTGAGAGTGGGAAACCGCCTTCACGTCCTCGCACGGCCACGTCGAAGCTCCGTGACCGTGGCACCCTCATTTGAAAATGGCGATGGCCCTGGTGGCTCACGCCGACCGCTTCGAGCTTTATGCCAGCGTGAACTCGGGCAGCTTGATCGGTACTCCGCCTTGCAGAGCCGACTCGTGGGCGAGGATGCCGACGCAGGTCCAGTTGGCGGACAACGTGGCGTTCGGCCACGGGTCGCGATTGTCGCGCAGGGCGCTGACAAATTCGTTGACGAGATGCGGGTGTGAGCCGCCGTGGCCGCCGCCTTGGATGAACGACAGATGCTCGGTGTCGTGAATCTCGGACGGCAGCGTGAACTTGCGGATTGGCTCGGGGAGCAGGTGCGCGAAGTCGGGGACCGTCACCTTCGAGGCGATCTCCGGTTCGGGGAGCTTCGCCGTGTGCATGACGTGCGGTTCGTGTTCGGTCAGCGTCCACTCGAACGATTTCTTGGTGCCATAGACATCGAAGCTCTCGCGGTACTGACGAGCCACGTCGTACAGGCACCGCCAAATGTGAGCGGTCACGTCGCTGTCCTTGATTTTGATATGACACGACTCGACGGCGAACTTGTTGCCGCTCTTCTGCGCGATGTCGTCGCGAACCGTTCCGGAGCCGAAGCAGCTCACGGACTCGGCGCGGCCGTTCAGCAGGCCGAGGCACGGGCTGACGACGTGCGTCGCGTAGTGCATCGGGATCATCTTCTGCCAGTAGTCGGGCCAGCCATCCATGTCCTGCGGGTGCGACGCGGCGACGTGCTGAATCTTGCCAAGCTCACCCTGCTGGTACATCTCCTTGATGAACAGGAACTCGCGCGAGTAAACGACGGTCTCGGCCATCATGTATTTGAGACCGGTCTGCTGGACGAGTTCGCAGATCTTGCGGCAGTCCTCGACATTGGTCGCCATCGGGACGGTACACAGGACGTGCTTGCCCGCCTTCAGGGCCTCCATCGACATCCAGGCGTGTTCGGAGATCGGGCTGTTGATGTGAACGCAATCGACGTTGGGATCCTTCAACACGTCGGAGTACTCGGTGAACCGCTGGCCGATCCCAAACTGATCGCCCACCTTGTCGAGCTTCTCTTTGTTGCGTTGGCAGAGCGCGTAGACGTTCGCACCGGGCAGAGCCTGATAGATCGGAATGAACTCCGACCCGAACCCGAGACCGATCATGGCGACGTTGACTGGCTTGCTCATGGAATGTTCCTCTTGGTGGTGGCATCAAAGCGGGGCGTCATCAAAGGTGGAGGTATGGGCAGTGGCGACCATCTTTTTTCCGCAACAGGGGCGGAAGGCTATCACCTCGGCTCTTGCACCGCAAATTTCGGGACGTGTTTGGGCGGAATGACCCTGAGTTTCTCAGCCAGACCCGCGTGAATGCTGCCGACGACGCACTGCGGACGCTCCCGAAAAAGTGGGCCGAAGTCCGGACCACGCCTCGGCTCACCTGATTCCGACTTCTGTCGGGCACATTCCGGTTGATGACGCGGAAGCGAAAGCGGCGCGCGGCATTCCACATCGGGAGCGTGCCGGTGCCGGTGGCTCGCTCACGGATTCGACTTGCCCGCTGGTGCCGCAGCCGGGGCGGGCATCGGGTGCAGGACGAACAGCACCTTCACGCGGTTGGGGTCGTAGGGCGTGTTGGCTGCGGCGCGGCTGAGGCCCTCGGACTGTTGCGGCTTCCCGTTCGCACTGCCGCGACGCCCATTGTTGAGCGTGTTGTCGAGGCCCGGCGTGCTGGAACGGGTCCATTGCGGCGTCTGCTCGGCGGGCGGAACGGCATCGGTCGAGACACGGAAGGTCGTCTGATACGACGACTGCCGATCGAGTTCTCGTCGGACATCGGTGTCCTGCTTCGACCCGCCTGATTTCTTGGACGCCGGTTCTCTCTTGGTCACTTCGTCGGCGACCGTTTGCGAACGCACGGCGGAGGGCGGCGCGCTCTTCGGATCGGCGGGCAGAGCCTTCGCCGGTTGAACCGCTGCGGTGCTCGGGGCACCCGCCGGCGCGGGTGCATTGAAAGCAGGACTGGCTCGGCGGAACGACTTCCCGTCGCGAGCCATCATTCCCTGCTGTGTGTTCTTCATACCGAGGTTCGTTGGGTTCGAGTCATTGAAGTTGGCGAGGCCATTGCCATTGTTGAGATTGCCGTTGTTGGCGTGGTTGTTTCGCACGAGGAGCGCGTTCAGCGCCAGTTCGGCCTCGTCGTCCATGCTGCCATCGGTCGATGCGGCTTCCTTGCGGCGCACGTTGAGTTGCCGATCCGTGTCCTGTTTGGCCGTGTTCTGATTGGCGGTACTCGATTTGTCGGCCGTCGGCTGCTCGACAAGTGTCGCCGCATCCTTGGTCGTCGTCGCATCGTCCAGTGACGCAGCCAACTCATCACCGCTCAACAACTGCACTGGTGGCTGAGACGACCAGCCAAAGAACAGGTCGGGATGCTGCTGCATGTCTTCGAGCGTCTTGGCCAGTTGCTCACCCGGCCCGACCGTGTACACGACCACCATTTCGTTGCCACCCGCGTTGGACTGCTCGCGGAGCTTTTGGGCCTTCTGCTGTTCGAGGTCATTCGATTGACCGGCCAGCCGGGGTTGGATGCTGTTTCGCGACAGCAGCACCTGCACCTGACCGACTCCCCGCTCGACATCGAGCACGCGCAGATCGACCACGGCGACGTTGTTGTCGTTGTCGGCCACCTGTGGCACAAACTGATAGACCTCACCCCTCTTCAGACCGTTGATGAAGTCCGGGTTGTTGACGTAAAAGTTCTGCACGGCTCCGTTGTCGAGCGATACCAGGTTCAACCCGAGGGCACGGTTCTGCTGTGCCTCGAAGAGAGTTTCACTGCCAGAGCTAGCGAGGGTGGGAGCGTCGCTGGCGTCGTTTCCGTTTCCGCCGAAAGCCTTCGGTGCTGTGGTGGCCGCCAGCTTGGGAGACATCTCCATTGCCAGCGAGTGCGTTTCAATTCCGTCCATTGCGCCTTCCGCACGTCGCCGAGCATCACTCATGCCATCGAAGTTGCTCGCCGCCACAGACGCAGGAGCCGGCGCGGCGGCGTGCGGAGCCTGGCCGGTTCGCGCGACAGTGTTCAGGCCGCGCGAGCCGGTTTGATCCACGACGCTGGCCATCACGAACAGGGCCGCCGCCGTCACGACGGCTCCCGAAATCGCCGCCATCCATTCGCGACGCAAACTGCGCGCGGGGGCAGCCGGCGCAACGGCCTGCGCGGCAAGCGGCATCTGATCCGTTTGTCGCTGGACGTTGCGGGCCAATTCCAACGGAGCCGATTCGCGCGGAAACGAGTGCAGCAGCGCGGAGAGCTGCGAGATCTCATCGAGTTCGCGGCGCGCGGCGAGAGAGTCGTCGAGCAGACTCTCGATCTCCGCCCGCTCGTCGGGCAAGGCTTCCCCGTCGAAGTACGCCGAGAGGCGTTCATCGGTCACGGGACGTTCGTTCGATGCGTGCGGGTTCATGTCAGTCATTCCCAACTCAAACAGTCAACTCAAGTCTCGTAGGGTGGGCAGTGCCCACCATCCTCAGCCCTGATTGGTGGGCACTGCCCACCCTACGGCTACAAGACCTCAAATTTCTTCCGGCTTCAACAACATGCCGAGCTTGGCTCGCAGTTCGAGCCGTGCCCGGTGAATGCGACTGCGGACGGTCCCCAGCGGAACATCGACCACGGTCGCGATCTCTTCGTAACTCATTCCGTCCATCTCTTTCAAAACCAGCGCCGTGCGGAACTCATCGGACAACTCCGACAGAGCCTGCCGCACCAGACGCTGCCGGTCAGAGACGTGCATCGCGTGCGACGGCTCGTTCGACGGATCGTCGTCCGTCGGCTCCAAGCCGGTCGCCTCGCGTCGGGCTTCCACACTCGCTGTCATGCGTCGAGTCTTTCGCTTCGCGCTGACTCCCGCATTCAACGCGATGCGGAACAGCCACGAGTAAAACGCCGCCTGCCCCTTGAAGCTGGCCAGCTTCTCGAAGGCATTCACAAACGCATCCTGCGCCACGTCCTGGGCATCCTCCGCAGAGCCTAAAGCGTGCAGGAGACCATGATACAAACGATGCTGATACCGCTCGACGAGCTGCCCAAAGGCTTCGCGTCGACCGGCCAGAGTCTGGTCAATCAGCGATTGGTCGGATGAAGGGTTCACGATAGTCCGGCCAGTCAGACGGCCGAAACCGGCCGAAGTTCCCGAGATTTACTAGGGCCGCTTCAGGCGACCACCACTTTGACGCGACCGATTGTAGCGGTCGCACCGGGCACGTCACCGCGCAACGGCCCGAGTTTTTGAGACGCCCGCCCGACGCAGCACCTCGACGGGTACAAACTCGGGCAGCATGACCGGCTCGCGTACGGCGGGGCGACGCGACAGCCACGCCATGAAACCAAGATTCACCACGAACAGGCCGATGCTCACACACTGCGAGATCGTCAGTCCGGTGCCAAGCTGGCCGCCTTCGTCGTTCCGCAACACCTCGATCACGAACCGTGTGACGGGGTAGATCACCAGCGCGACGGCAAAGCACTCGCCGTTGCGCCGCCGATGCGAGAAATACCAGAACGTCAGCGCCGCGATCAGGAAGCCGTCGAGCGCGCTGTAAAGTTGAGTCGGGTGCAATCGAGGCGTCCACGCGACCGGCGACACCGGCAGGCGAACTCCCTGGTCGTACAGTCGCGCCATGTCCATCGGCGGCTGCGATGGTGCTCCGGTGGCGACGAGGCCCTTGTACATCAACGCATCGAACGTCGCGCTGTCTCGTGGAAACTGAACGGCCCACGGCAACTGACACTCATCACCATAACAGCAGCCGTTCAAAAAGCAGCCGATGCGTCCGAAGCCGATCCCCACGAAGATCGCCGGCGTAATGATGTCCACCATCGCCAGCGGAGCGATCCTCCGAACATGGCAGTAGGCGAAGAAGCTCGCCGCCCCGGCCAGCAAGGCTCCATACAGCACGAGGCCGCCCTGCGAAAGATTGCCCGCCGCGTAGAGAAACTGCGGCAGGGCATGCACGTCGGCGAAGACCTCTTCACGCTTCTGAACCAGATAAAACAAACGGCCTCCCGCAATGCCGGCGATGAACAGACAGAAGGCCATGTCCCAGATCAGTTCGGACGAGACACCTTCCCGCTCGGCCCGCCACGTCGCCAACCAGATGGCACTCGCCATGCCGAGGAACAGCATGAAGCCGTAGCCAAAAATCGGCAGGCCGTCGCGAAAATGTGGCGACCCGTTGACGCGGAGATAGGTTCCCAGCACCGGAGCGCCGAAGGCAATGACCGCCGCGCCGATCAGCCAGCGTGCGATCGACCAAACGTCGTCCGCATCGAACTTGCGTTGGGCCTCTCTCCGCCGCTCGAACACCATCCACACGCCGATCAGCACCCATGCGAGCAGCACCACGCCGAAGCCAAATCCCGGCACCTGACCGAACGGGCCGAGCGACCACGGTTTGTCGAGCGGGATATGAAACAAGACCTGACGCATGGCTGTCCTGCCAATCGAAGGAAGACGGAAGACAAAATCGAAATCAGGGGTCAGGGAACAGGAGTCAGGAAGAGCTACCCGACTCCTGATTCCTGACTCCTGCACACTGTTGGACGAGCGGATCGCAAGGAATTTGAAGAACCACGTTGTCGATGAGCCGTGTGGTTCCGAAGCGGGCCGCGAGCAGAGCGACCATCTCCGGTTCGGCCACGGTCAACTCGGAGAGTGTCTCGGGATGAACGATCACCGCATAGTCGAGCACGGCACCGGGAGTCGCCTCGATGTGGCTCCGCATCGCGGCCTCGACCCGGATTACATTTCGTTCGCCCCGTGCGAACGATTGCTCGGCCAATCTTAGCGCCTGAGACAAGGACAGGCCCGCCTGACGTTCGGCCGGTGTGAGATAAGCGTTGCGGCTGCTCATTGCGAGGCCATCGGGATCGCGCAGTGTCGGGCAGGTGATGACCTCGGTTGGAATGTCCAGCTCGCGAGCCATCACGCGGATCAGCATCTGCTGTTGATAATCCTTCTGGCCGAAATAGGCTTTGTCGGCCAGGACGATTAGAAACAGTTTGGTCACAATGGTGGCGACGCCTCGAAAATGGCCCGGTCTGATTTTCCCTTCGAGCACGTCGGACAGGCCGCTCACTTCGACAAACGTCCGATGGCCGGGCGGGTACATGGTCTCGACGCTCGGATAAAAGACGAGGTCCGCGCCGGCGTTGGCGCACAGTTCCAAATCGCGCTCGCGCGGGCGCGGGTATCTGTTGAAGTCCTCGTTCGGCCCGAATTGAGTCGGATTGACGAAGATGCTGACCGCAACAAAGCCGCACTCGGCGCGGGCACGTTCAATCAGGCTGGCGTGACCGGCATGCAAGGCTCCCATCGTCGGCACGAAGCCGACCGCATGGTACGCTCGTTTGGCAGCAGCCACCGCCGCGCGCACGTCAGCCACCGATTCGGCGACTTGCAGACTGCGAGACGGGGAAGAGTGCATGGTCTTCATCGAAGCAAGAGGCAAACCCGTTTAGCCTCAACGCCAACGGCGTGAGCGCGATCGAGGTTCGCGCGCCAATCGGCTCCCACGCCGTTGGCATCGGGGCTAAACATCAGAGGGCGGTGTCACTGGTACTTGTACGCTTTGTTCTTCACGTCGAAGTCGTAGTCGGTCAGCTTCACGTTCAATTTGAGGCTGCCGTAGGTGTACTCCTCGATCACCGGCGGTTCCTTGTCTCCCTTTTGAGGGAAGCCAAGTTGTTCGACTCGAACGGCCAGTCCGGTCTTGCTCTCGATCCACAGCCGCGTGACGTGGTACTTGAATTGGGGGCGCGGTGTCGGGTGCAGCGACTCGTAGGCGATGCACTCTTCGCCCGTGGGGAGCTTGGAGTTCAGATACTTCTGCGTTTTGATTTCGCCGAACTTTCCCTCTTCTTCCCACTGTTTGATGATTTTGTCGAGCAGGTTTTTGAGGCCGACCATGTTGGCGGGATAGCGGTTCTCGGCCATGACATCGGGTGAGTTCGGAGCCCGCAGCAGCGTGCCAGCCAGCGACTTGATCCCCGCTTCGTGGATCTGCATCTGGTTGTTCAAGCGGCCTTCGTTGTAGATGACCTCGCGGCCCGCGTTGGCGTCGAGGAACTTCAGGTAGACGCCGAACGGCTCCACGCGCAGTTTGAGGTTCATCGTCGTCTTCTGCACCTTGCGACCGATCAGCTCGCGCTTGACGAAGACCGCCTCGTAGTCCTTGACGGCCTTCAACGCTTCGCGCGCCTTGTACGCCTCCTGCAACGGCAGGTAGAGCGGATGAGCGTCGTCGATGGGGGGCTTCGGAAGCGCAGCCGGCTCCGCCGGTGTGGCGATCGTCACGGGTGTTGCGGAGGTGACGGCCGGCGCTTCCTTGACGGCGGTCTGTAGCGGAACCTTGTCCTTCGCCCCCGCCGCGCTCGGCACCGGATCGGCCGCGCACGCCACGGCCGTGAGGGCCACCGCCAGCGAGCAGAGCGCGACCGCCATGAATGAGTCACCGGGGACTCGAACGCCTCGCTTCAACCTTGATCGAACGAACATCGCCATTCCTTCCGAACCACTTCAGCCGACATCGTCGCGCTGCTGCGCAGGCGTCTCACCCAGTCATCGAACCGGGACGAACAGTAGCTGAGTCACACGAATCAGGCAAACCCAATTGGGTTGCGAGGCGGCTTCACGTTGGCGTCTGGAATGGGGATTCAACAGCCGTCAGCCAGTCGGCATTCAGTGGCAGCCGCACCACCTGCGGACAGGTTTCATGCTGCCCCTGATTCCTGACGGCACCCGCTGACGCCTACTTCAGATGTTCGATGATCCGCTGATCGAGGTCGGGAATCCGGCGGCGCAGGTGCTGGCTGAGCGGGGTCGGGGCCTTCCCCGACTGAACCTCTTCAAAGTAGGCCGCGAGGGCCTCGCGCGCGGCGGGCGGGCCGTGCAGGATGAAATGCACCACACCCCACGCATCGCGATAGTCATTGGCACTCATGTTGAGCATTTCGCGCTGGGCTTCGAGCTTCTCGATCGCCGGCTTCCAGCCCAGCAAGATCGCTCGTTTGAGTTCGCCCCGGTGCGGGTGATGCTTCTCGCGCTGGCCGGGTGAGACCTCGAAGTACTCGGCAAACCCCTCATCGAGCCACATCGGCACGTAAGGCAACGCCGTGTGCAGCAGTGCGTGAGTCGTTTCGTGGCGGACATCGGTGTCGAGATCTCGCTGGTGATAGGCCTGGCGATAGGCATAGACGCGCCCGGCATCGGTCCCCTGCACGAACAGCGCTTTGCGTTTGGTGCCGTCGGGGACACGCTTGCTCAGATAATCGTTGTAGCTGGAGCGGCTGCGGAACAGATGGATCTGGATTTCCTTCGGCTCACACTTCAACTTGAGCAGCCGTTCGATGTCGGCCTGCAAATCGCCGAGGTCGCTCACCAGTTCGGACACGTCGCGCAGGGCGAACTCCGACCGGATCAAGTAAGGAGAAATTTCCTTCTCCTCGACCCAGCCTGTCGCGCCGCCCAACGGCAACGCCATCAAACTCACCGCAACAACGATGGCCAAGATCCCGCGCATGGGGCGGGGTGTATCCGAGCCAGCCGGAATCGGTCAAGACGAAGCTCGAACCCGCCAACAAATCTCTATACGCCGAGGGTAATGCGGAACAGAAATCGAGCCAGAATCTTTGACACCCAGTGAACCGCCGGGTGCAATTCTCCCGGATGGTTGTGCTTGCCAGCACTGCACCAATAAGTTTGCGGAAGACATCCGATCACAATCAGTGCCACTTGGCTCGCAGCGAACAGCAGCAGGTACATGAGCATCGTCGATGTGCCGTCGGCGTCCGCATAAGCGTGCAGGCCCGCTCCGAGCAGGTTCACGCCCCACCACGACCAACTGACGAAGATGTTCCCCGCAATGGCGAGCACCGCCAGACCACGCTCCTTCACCATGCCGCCCCACCGCGCGTGCAGGGCCAGCGCGTTCCACAGGACGATGATGAGTGCCCCGTTCTCCTTCGGATCCCAGCCCCAGAAGCGGCCCCACGAATCGTCGGCCCACAAACCGCCGAGGACCGTTCCCACGAAGCTGAAGAAGATCGAGAAGCACAGCGTCCCGTAGATCATTCGGCTCAGGTCGCGGGCCACGTCGCGCGTCAGCGACGGCGTGAAGAGGCCCCGCAGCACGTAGACGATCCCGAACAGACCAGCCAGATACGTCGTGGCATATCCGAACGTGATGCACGTCACGTGAGTCGCCAGCCAGAACTGCGTGTCGAGGACCGCCTGCAGCACGGTGAACGTATCGCCGCTCGACGCGAGACTGTCGGCGATCAGCA
>JAYUFF010000686.1:0-11990 GCA_043738825.1 Schlesneria sp. | reverse complement strand
CCACCCTCCGTCCTGCACAGCTTCAAACAGGCACTGGCCCTGTATCTCCAAGCTGACGGGCTTCCGGTCACAGCGTGGCGGGGTTACCTTGGCGGAGTCCGTCGTGTCGTGATTCGACGGCGCTGATCCCATTTCAAGAACCTGACCGTTCAAGAACCTGACTGTGACGCAACCCACACGCTGGCGATGGCCCTTGTGGCTGCAAATCCTGTTGCCTGTCAGCGGTCTCACGGTGGCGGCGGTTGTCGTGAATGCGCTGTTTGCCGTGGCGTGGACTTCACAGCGGCACGAGCAGGAGGCGCGGAAACGGATCGACCAGATGTCGGCGGTGTTGTCCGAGACGAGTTTTCCGCGATCGATCGCCGTGCTGGAAAAGCTGCACCAACTGACGAACTCACACTTCGCCGTGGTCGGAGGAGCTGCGGGGGCGACACCCGTGACGACGCTCGCGGGCGTCGAGCCTGCTGAGTTGAGTGCGCTCGTGAAGGGATCGACCGGCAACGCGACCACGGCTCCGCGCCGAGTCATGCTTGGCGGACAGACCTATCTGATGCGGATCGCAAAGTCGGAGCGACTGGCTGCGGCCGAGACGCTCGTCGTGCTGTTGCCCGAGCAGGATCTGGCACGCGAACGCTGGCAGGCGGTGGTCCCGACGCTGCTGGTCGGAGCGGTCTCCTTGTTGCTCCTCGTACCGCTCACACTTTTGGTGGCTCGTCGATTCGGGAGACGGATCGCCCGCGTCCAGCAAAAGGTGGCGGGCATCGCGATCTCAAACGAGGAGCCGATTCAAGAAGACTGGCACTACGAGGACGAGATTCACGATCTGGTCAACAGCGTGAACGACCTCGGCTCGCGCCTGCGAGACCTGCAATCTCAGCTCGTGCAGACCGAGCGGGCACGATTGCTGGGCCAGTTCGCGGGCGGGATGGCTCACACGATTCGGAACTCGATCGCCGGAGCGCGACTGGCCGTACAACTGCATGCGCGGCGCTGCCCCTCGACAACCGGGGACGAGAGTTTGCAGGTCGCGCTGCGCCAGTTGACGCTGACCGAACAACAGCTTCGCGGGATGCTGGCCTTGGGACGGCCGAACGACAAGCACCGCGTTGAGGTCAGCGTGAATGAGGCCACCGGCGAAGTGTTGGGCCTGCTCGGTCCGATGGCCGAGCATGCGCGAGTGACTTTGACGAGCCACTCTGCCGAGACCGCCGTGTCTGTGCCGGCAGACCCCGAGACACTGCGCGCGGCGCTGCTCAATCTGATCCTGAATGCGATTGAAGCGGCCGGAGCCGACGGTCGCGTTCGAGTGGGTGTCGTCTCGTCGGAGGACGCGATCACCTGGTCGATCGAAGACACCGGCCCCGGTCCACCGCTCGAACTGGCCGCTCAATTGGGGCAGCCCTTCGTTACCGGCAAGCCCGATGGAGTGGGGCTGGGTCTGGCGCTGGTGCGGCAGGTCGCCGAAGACGGCGGCGGTCGGCTACGATGGTTTCGACGGGACGATCAGACTTGTTTCGAGTTCACGCTGCCGAGGAACACCGCGTCATGAGTCGCATTCTGGTGATCGACGACGAACCGGCGATCGGATGGAGCTTTCGCGAGTTCCTGACCGACGCCGGGCATGACGTGCAACTGGCCAGTTCGGGGCGCGAGGCTCTGAGCCTGTGGACGAAGCAATCGCCCGAGGTCGTCGTCCTCGATGTGCGTCTGCCGGACATCGACGGCCTGTCGGTCCTGGAACAGTTTCGGCAGAGCGACGCTGCGATTCCGGTCATCGTGATGACGGCCTTCGGAGACCTGCCAACCGCCGTCCGCGCCGTCGAGTTGGGCGCGTTCGAGTACATGACCAAGCCCTTCGATCTGGATCATGCGGCCAGCATCGTGGCTCGCGCGCTGGAGAGTCGATCTGTCACGCTGCCGATCGCGACGACGGTGGCCGAAGTTGGTGAGGCTCAACTGTTGGGAACCTCGCCCTCGATGCAGCAGGTCTACAAACAGATTGCTCTCGCCGTGACATCCGACTCGCCCGTCTTGATCGTGGGCGAAACCGGGGTCGGCAAGGAACTGGTGGCCACTGCGATTCATCGACACGGCCGACGCAAACGAGGTCCGTTCGTTCCTGTTTGCCTGGCCGCTCTGAATCCGTCGGTGTTGGAGAGCGAACTGTTCGGCCACGCGCGGGGAGCCTTCACCGGCGCGGCCGACGAACGTGCGGGACTGATCGAACAGGCTGAAGGGGGGACGCTGTTCCTCGACGAGATCGGTGAGACGCCGATGACCATGCAGGTGAAGCTGCTGCGGTTTTTGGAGTCGCGACAGTACAGCCGCGTCGGCTCGAATCAGACCAGAACGGCCGACGTGCGGATTGTCGCGGCAACTCATCGACGGTTGAGCGAACTGATCCGTTCGGGTGAGTTCCGCGAAGACCTCTTCTACCGTCTGCGCGGCATCGAGATCGAACTACCTGCGTTGCGCGACCGCTTGTCCGACATGGCACTGCTCGCACATGCCTTTTGGAAGCAAGCCTGCCCCGAGCGAGCCACTCACGATCTGAGCGATGAGTTCCTCACCGCGCTGGCATCGCGTCGCTGGCCGGGCAACGTGCGCGAGCTGTGTTCGGCCGTCACGCAAGCCGCTCTGCTCGCGCGCGGTGGCCCCTTGCGAGCGCAGCACCTGCCGCCGGAAGTCGGTTCAAATCAACCGTCACCCAACGTCGCCAACTTGCAGGCCGCGATTGAAACTTGGGTTCGTGAACGGCTGGCGGACGGATCGGCCTCCAGTTCCGAAGGGACTTTGTATCGCGACTTTCTGGCCGCCGTTGAGCCTGCTCTGTTGAAAGCGGTCCTTGCAGCCTGCGGCTCGAATCGAGCCGCCGCGCAGTGTCTTGGCCTGGATCGAACGACGCTCCGGACACGCCTTCGTTCGTACGACCTTGGCGGAGTGGATGCGGAGTCTTGAACGCAGCGGCCCGTTCGCCCGTCGTCCTGCTGGCGAAAACTTCCCCGGCACGACGATTTCTTCGCCGCGCTGCGCGCTCCGCCCACCCCAAGTCGAGCTGACTGAGTGAGAGGCGAACCGAAAAGGGGTCGGGCATCACATTTGCCTTGGCAACCAGACGCCGTGTGAGGTTCATCCCGCCAGTCGCGTTCAAAGGTTGCCGAATGCCGTCTCCCCTGTCGAAGCCACGTCGATCTGGCTTCACGTTAATCGAGTTGCTCGTCGTCATCGCCATTATCGCGGTGTTGATCGCCCTGCTGTTGCCCGCCGTGCAGCAGGCGCGTGAAGCGGCGCGGCGAAGCCAATGCAAGAACAATCTCAAGCAAATGGGCTTGGCGCTGCACAACTATGCCGACGTGCACAGCGTCCTTCCTCCGTCGGTGGTGCTGCGGGCTTCGGGAACATCGTTGGTGTGGTCGAACGGTTGGAGCATTTCTGCCCGGATTCTGCCGTTCGCCGATCAAGGTCCGCTGTTCAATGCGATCGACTTCGATCTGAGTTACGAAGAACCGTCGCAGCAGGCGGTCGCGTCGAAGACGATCCCGTTGTTCCTGTGCCCCAGCGAAATCAAAACGGAGAAACGTTTGGATGACGGTCTGTATTTCGGTGTCAACAACTACGGCTGGTTCACCGGCGACTGGTTCGTGTGGGGAGGCTGGACGAGCGGCCGGGGAAATCGAAGTGCGTTCGGCGTGAATCGGACTCGGCGTCTGTCCGAGATTCATGACGGCCTGAGCCAGACCCTGTTCGCCTCGGAGGGGAAGACGTATCAGCCGGGCCAATACTGCACCACGCTCTCACAAATCAACAATCCCGATCAGGTGCCGCCACCGGGGTCGGACCCCTACGCCGTCGCGCCGGAGTACTACAACGGTTCGTGTTGGCTCCGTCCGGATCACGGCCATACGGGCTGGATGTCGGGTTGGAATCATCAGTCGGGTATGAACACCTCGTGGCCGCCGAATAAGAAAATTCTGGGAGGTCCGAATCGCGACACCGACATGGACATCAGCGGAATGGCGGAGGAAGGCTACGAGGGAGCCAACTTCGCGGCCATCACGGCCCGCAGCTACCACGTGGGCGGAGTCCACGTACTGATGGGGGACGGAAGCGCGCGCTTCGTCTCGGACAACATCAATGGCTCGGTCTGGCGGGCGCTGGGAAGCGTCAACGGCGGCGAAGTGGTCGGCGAATTCTGAGGAGGTGACTCGTAGCGCGAGGAGGTTTTCGCGTGTGGTGCGGCCCAACCGACTCGAATTGACTCGGTTGGGGGACAGGCATAGAGTTCGCGCGCGTTCAGGTGTGAAGGCTCGTCGAAGACAGAGGGCAGTGCAAAGTGAGAAGTGCAAACTACAAAGTGCAAAGTGGAAGAGAAGCGTCTTGGCTGCTCCACTTTGCACTTCTCACTTCTCACTTCTCACTTTGCACTTTTTCATCCGCTGAGGATCGTGTCGTCATCCAGCAGCCGGGGGGCAGCCGCTATCCCGTGATGGGGTCCGTCGAGGATTACACCGGGCGAGATTTGACCATCCGCCAGCGAATCAGCGACAAGCTGAGAAGCTATCCCCGATCCGATGTCGTCGAAGTGCAAACGGCCTACACGCCACGTCACGACAAGGGACGGCAACTGTTCGCGAACGGTCACGCGGTAGAGGCGGCTGTCGAATTGAATGCCGCCGTCAAGGAAGAGAATCGGACGTGGGTCCGTCGCGAAATCCTGGCGCTGCTCGTGAGGTGTGCCTTGTGGGACGGAGACTATCGCACGGCGGTGACTCGATTTCTGCTGATCGCCGAATCGGATGCCGAGACGTTTCACTTCGGTGTCGCGCCGCTGGCGTGGACCGACGACGCTCCCAGCGGCGATGTCCGACTCGAAGCGAAGTCTTGGTTGGCCGCTCGGTCGCCAATCTCAAAACTGTTCGGGGCGAGTCACCTGCTGTCCGATCCCGCTTCCACGAACGAGGCCGAGGCGGCGCTCAGATTCCTCGCGCGCGAATCGAACGTGCGCGTGCAGCGTCTGGCGCAGATGCAACTCTGGCGACAACGGATGAAGACCGGAGCGGCCACGCCTGCGGAGTTGTCTCGCTGGGAAGCGGCCGTCGAAGAGCTGCCTTCTGAATTGCGAGCGGGCGGCTACTTCGTACTCGGCCAAGCCTACCGCAAGCAACGGGAACCGGAACGCGCGGCAGCGGCGTTGTTGTGGCTGCCCCTCGTCTATGATGCCGACCGCCAACTGGCCGCCCGCGCCTGCTTCCACGCCGCCGAACAAATCGAAGCGTTTGGAGATCGGCCTCAAGCGACCAATCTGTTCAGCGAAGTGGTCTTCCGTTTCGGCGACACACCGTGGGGGCCTCAGGCGGAGACAAAGTGGAAGACGCTGCGACAACCAGCATCGTTAGAAGCTGTTTCAAAACCCTGAAAGTCACCCGCAGCGTGAGCGAGGGCGTTGTGAGATCCAGCGTGAGACCGCCCTCGCTCACGCTGCGCGTTAGTTTTGAGACCGTCACGAGTTCCATGTGATTGGGTGGGTATTGCTCACAAACCAAGTTTTTCGTGGCCACTTTTTTTGCCGCGTTCACCGTCTGACGCCCAATCACGCGGTCTTGCTCTTGGTGTTCAACAGACCGTCCGCCAGCGACGCTTCACGCAGCGATCTTTCTGCTGCTCTCTTTCTGACGACTTCATTCTGCAATCCAAAGCAGGTAGGCAGAAAGAGCGCGGAAGAAAGATGTCAACGATGAAATCATGGCGCACCGGCCATGTAGCGGAGACTCATTCGCGGCACGACAATTCCTGCCGCTCGCCTGAAGAGTCGCTGACGGGACGGCCAGGGATGCCCATCCTCCAAGTCACTTTGCAAAGTTCTTGTGTTCCGCGTTGCCGGCCGATTCGAGGTAGGCGAGCAGATCGAGGATCTCGTCCTGCGATAGCGTATCGAGCAGTCCCTTCGGCATCATCGACACCGGCGAACTCTGGCGAGTGACGATCGCCTTTCGAGCGACGCGGACCAGTTTGGTCGGCTCGTTCGGATCAGTGGAGATAGCGAGCGTGTCGGCATTGCCCCCCGCAAGCTGGCCGATCACGACGCGGCCATCGTCCAGCTCGATCATCGTGTTGCGGTACTTCTCCTCGACGACCTTCGACGGATCGAGGAGCGACTCCAGCAGGTCTTTGCGATTGAACCGCGCGGCGGCTCCCGCCAGATCGGGTCCGATGGCGATCCCCTCACCGCCAATCCGGTGACAGCGGCTGCATTGAGCCGCCGCGAACATCGCCTTGCCGCGCTCGAAACTTCGCTCATGACCAACGCCTTCCAACATGGGAACCAACTCATCGAGCGACCACTGCTTCACAACGGGCCGAGCGGCCACGGTTGTGTTCGGCGTGGACTCGGACCGGCCGAGCGAGGCGATCTTGGCGGCGAAGAACTCTCGTTCCTCATCGGTCAGGCTGGCAAGCACGTCGGTGCGGATGAACGTGACGAACCGCGCCATGTACTGCGCGCCAGTGAACTGTTCCGCCCGCTTCAGCCAGTCGAGGTATCGCCTCCGTTCGTCGAGCGTCCACCCCTTCGAGACGTTGCGCAGCGTGTAAATGTAAAAGAGTTGCTCCTCCTGCGTCTTGGCGACATCGAGCAAAACGAGGCTCTTGCTGATGACGGACGGAACTTCCAAATAGACGAGCAGTTCGCAGAGCAGTTGATTATCCGGCCAGGAAGTCGAGGGATAGTAACTGTCCACCAATGGGACCAACTCGAAGAGTTCCTTGTCGGTCGGACGGCCCATGCGAATGCAGACGAGTTGGAGCGTGCGCCAGGCGAGAGTCCGTTCCTCGACGATTTCGGTTCGCCGAAACATCCCGAGAAAACCTCGGAGGATTTGGCGCTGCGATTCTTGGGGAGCCGTACGTGTACCGGCCATCAAGAACTGAAGTGCGGCGGTCGCATCATACGTTTGCGGCAGCCACTTGGTTCGCAACGTGAGCCACGACTCACGTTCCAACTCCACTCTGGCTGCTTGTTGAATCCACGGGTCATCGTTCAACAGGCCCGCGAATGCCACAGAGAAATCCGCAAAGCCCGTCCGACCATGCCGCTCGGCCAACTTGCGGCGATGGACTCGGGCCGATCGCGGCGAGTGGTACTCGTCTCGATCCAGATTCGCGAGGACAGGCTGAGCAGTCGCGGCATTGAGTGCGTCGGCCGGCCCCGAATAGCTCACGCGGTACAGGGCCGACTGTGTGCGACGACCGCCGACCGTGAAGTACATCGCGCCGTCGGGGCCGAAGTCGAGGTCGGTCACGTTGAGCGGCTTCCCCTTCAAAAACGTTTCGGCCTCGCCCGTGTAGCTCGCGCCGCGCGGGGTCAGATGGACGGCGATGATCCGGCCGTAGGCCCAGTCGAGAATGAAGAACGCACGGCGATACTTCTCGGAAAAGTGGCTCTTCGTCCCGAACTTCGCTCCCGTCGGCGAGCCGAGGCCGATATCGACCACGCGCGGCAGACTGTCGGCGAAATGATCGGGCCAGACGCTGGTTCCCTGCCGCCAACCGTATTCGCCTCCCGACACGACGTGCATCACGCAGGTCGGCCGATACCACGGTGCCCCGGCATCCCACTCCATGTCGGCGTCGTAGGTGAACAGTTCGCCGTCCGAGTTGAAGTCCAGTCCGTACGGGTTCCGAAATCCACCGGCGAACAACTCCCACGTCTTCCCGTCGGCATCCATCCGCCCAACGTGACCACACGGCGGGACGGCGTCGCTGTCAAACAGGAATTCGTTCCACGCGCAGGGCAGTAGCCGGTCGAGGCCATAGTTTTTGTAGGGCGATGTCGGTGAGACATCCTTCGGCACGAGCACGTTGTTCCCGCAGGTGACGTAGATCATCCCATCCGGCCCGAGCGCAAGATTGTTCCGCCCGTGACCGACGCCGCCTTCGAGTTTCCTCAACAGCGTGACCTCATCGAACGTGTCGTCGCCATCAGTGTCGCGGAGTCGATAGATGCCCTTTGAGTTGTTCGCGGTCACGTACAGCCCGTCATGAGCAAACAGCAACCCACGGCATTCCAGCAATGAGTCCTCAATCGTCTCGACGGACTTCACGGTTGTTCTTGTTCCCTCCCCTCGGCGGGGAGGGTTAGGGAGGGGGGACTTTGACTCTGTGTTCGGTGGCGAGGTTTGCTGTGAATCGCCCCCCTCCCCAGCCCTCCCCGCCGAGGGGAGGGAGGAAGACTCCAGCGTCAGCCTCAGCAGCCCTTTGTCCTCGCGCCCGATGATCGCTCGGCCTTTCGAGTCGACCACCAGGCTGATCCATGAACCCTCGTTCGGCTCCGCGACACGAACGACCTCGACCTTGAAGCCCGGCAGCGTTGAGATCGAGACCGGCGACGCGACGCCGTTCTGCTGGAGAGCCAGCTTCCACTGGTCGTAATCGGCCAGCGTCGCGTCCTTTAACTGAGCGAACGCCGGAGTGGAGACAGACACGGCAAGCAACAGGCTCAGCAGTCGTTTCATTGGAATCTCCTCGAACTACTCATCATGAAAAAGAGGGAAGAGGTTGGCCGCAAAAGAATGCAGACAATACGCAAAATGAAGACCAGTGAACGCGACACGCCCCTCGAATGCGAGCCTTGCCATGTCACGAACCACGATGGCGTGGAAGGTCATTCCAGAAGTCTTTCATGGTGTGCTCGTGGCGTTTCTTCGCGGCAGGGCCAATGCCATTTTGAAGCTGGGCAGGGTGCCGGGTGGGACCAGCGGCGCTTCGCCGCGCCGGCCCACCAGCAATTCTCGATGCTTTCTGATGGTGGGCCGGCGCTCGAAGCGAGCTGGTTCCACCCTACTTTGAAACAGGCGACGGCCCTGTCTTCGCGGCCAATCTCCTTGCCACAGTCCGAACGGGAAGCGAGACCACAACGTGATTCATGAGCGAGACTCCGACAGAATGACGATGCCGTAAGAAGAGACAACGCCGTAGTACCGAGCATGCCTCTCAAGCCACAACGCTGCCGCTACTCCGTCACCCTGCGAAACTGGCGGCGGATCAATCATCCTCCAACCGCACATCGACGCTGGCACTGTGGGCGGTGAGGCCCTCGACGGCGGCGAGGCGGCGGATGTCTTCGGCGGACTCTTCCAGGGCGTCGTGGTTGTACTGGATGACGCTGCTTCGTTTGAGGAAGTCGTTCGCGCAGAGGCCGTTGGCGAAGCGGGCCGTTCCGCCCGTCGGCAGGACGTGCGACGGGCCGGCAAAGTAATCGCCGACGGCGACGGGCGTGAAGTGGCCCAGGAAAATGGCTCCCGCGTTTTGGATGCGGCTCAGCAATTCTTCCGGGTCGCGTGTGGAGATGTGCAGGTGCTCGGGGGCGAGCAGATCGGTGAGCTCGGCGGCTTGCGAGGCGTCTCGCGCGAGGATCAGTGCGCCGTAATCATTGAGGCTGGCGAGGGCGAGGTCTCCACGCGGCAGCTTCGCCAGTTGAGAAGTCAGTTCGGCTCGAACGGCCTCGATCAGCGGAGCGTGCCACGTGATGAGAACTCCCGAACCGGGACTGTGCTCGGCCTGCGAGATCAAATCGGCCGCGACGTATTTTGGTTCGGCCGAGTCATCCGCTAACAACACGACTTCGCTGGGACCGGCGATGCTGTCGATATCGACCTCGCCGAAAACGTGCTGCTTGGCGAGGGCCACGAACAGGTTTCCCGGCCCGACGATCTTATCGACTTTTGGCAGACCCTCGACGCCGTAGGCCATCGCGGCGACGGCCTGAGCACCGCCGATGCGGTAGACCTCGGTGATGCCAACCTCGGCGCAGGTGGCGAGCAGCGATGGGTTGTAGCCGCCGAAGTCGGTCGGCGGGACGACGACGGCGATCTCCTTCACACCCGCCGTCCTCGCGGGAACGGCCGTCATCAGGACCGTTGAAGGATAGGCCGCCGCGCCGCCGGGAACGCAGATGCCAACTCGCTTGAGAGGCAGATACCGCTGCCGCAACTCGACGCGACTGGTTCCGTCCTGTCTCACCAGCCGGATGTCTTCGTGCAGGATGCGGCTTTGAAACTCGGAGATGTTCCCAATGATTCGCCGCAGCGTTTGCAGGAATTTCGGATCGGCGTCGGCATGCGCGGCGGCGAGTTCTTCGGTCGAGACGCGCATCGTGTCGCGAGTCAGTTCTTTCCCGTCGAGCTTGGCGGTGTACTCCAGCACCGCCGCGAGACCACGCTCGCGCACGTCGGCACAGATCCGCTGCACGACCTGCCGCGGCGCGAGAGGCTCGCCAAACAGCGAGATCGTCCGCTGTTTGCCCGCCTCGGAAACAATGTCTCCCTGCGGGCTGAGCTTCCTCCGCAGTTCGGCCAGCGCGGCGATGGGGTCTTGAGTCGAGCAGTCGATCGTCGGAATGGTCAGTGCAGTCACGGTGTTTTTTGATTCTTTGTCTGGTCCCCTCGCCCTCGGCTTTGTGGGGAGAGGGTTAGGGTGAGGGAGCTTCTTTGAGGTTCAGCCGCAATCTCGTCAGCGACGGATTGCGCCGCTAGAGTGTATCGCCGAGCGACGACTTTCCTACTCAGGCCAACATGCAACAGAAGAACCCCTCACCCTGTCCCCTCTCCCCACAAAGCTGGGGCGAGGGGGACAGGAGAAGAGGTCTCGTGACTACCGGAGCAACGCAACATGCCGACCGAGTTCATCGACCTGCGCAGCGACACCGTGACGAAGCCGACCGCCGGGATGAGACAGGCCATTTTTGAGGCCGAAGTCGGGGACGACATGTCGGGTGAAGACCCGACCGTCAATCGGCTCGAACGGATCGTGGCTGAGATGCTCGGCAAGGAGGCAGCCGTCTACAACTGCTCGGGCACTCAGTCGAACCAGATGGCGGTGCGGGCGCACTGCCAGCAAGGAGACGAATTGCTGATCGACGAGACCGGGCACATCGTCAACTACGAGGCGGGAGCGGCGGCGGCGCTGAGCGGCATCTCGGCGCGAACCGTTCGCGGGCGAGACGGCTTGATCGACGTGAGCGATCTCGAAGGAAAGGTCCGGCCCGACAATCAGCATTACTGTGTGACGCGGCTCGTCTGCATCGAGAACACGACGAATCACGGCGGTGGCCGCGCGTGGCCGCTGGCGCAGATGAACCGTGTCGCCGCGTGGGCACATCAGCACGGATTGAAGGTCCACGTCGATGGGGCGAGGCTGTTCAACGCCTGCATCGCGCAGGGCTATTCGGCGAGGGAGTTCGTGAAGCAGGCCGATTCGGTGTCGATCTGTTTCTCGAAGGGACTCGGCTGCCCGATGGGCTCGATCTTGGTCGGAGACGCCTCGACGATCTATCGCGCCCGCCGCGCGAGAAAGCTCTTCGGTGGAGCACTCCGCCAAGCCGGGATGATGGCGGCGGCGGCGATCTACGCACTCGAACACCACGTCGAACGACTGGCCGAAGACCACGCGAACGCCCGCACGTTTGCGGAGTCCATCACCGACATTGAAGGCATCCGTATCGAACCTGCCGTCGAAACGAATCTCGTTTTCTTTCACCTCGATCCGAAGCTCGGCACGTCGGCACAACTCTCGGCGAAGCTGCTGGAACGAGGCGTGAAGATCAATCCTTCGGGGCCGCAGCGTCTGCGAGCCTGCACGCATCTCGACGTGACTCGCGCAGAACTGCTCTACGCCGCAGAAGCCGTGCGAGAATGCGTCGAGGCCGGTTTTGCTCAGGCCAACATTGGCCACTTGGCCGGAACGGCTTACGCAGGTCGTTGAGAGCGTGTGAATTTTCGCCCCTGGGCTTGTCCTGGGGGATTAGCGGCTTCTGCACTACTCGAAACTCTCGCAAAACTGGAGTAGCGCACAAGCCGTTGAACCACCGACGCAAGGTCGGTGGCGAAGAAATCATCGACACTGAGCGAGAATTTTGCGGCTCAACTCTCGCGTGCCGAACGCCGATAAAATGGGTGTCGAATGTAAAACTCGACACAGTGATCCACGAGACGGAT
>JAYUFF010000685.1:0-1687 GCA_043738825.1 Schlesneria sp. | reverse complement strand
CGCGAGACGGCGTCATCGTCATGGCGTTCAGGGCCGAGATAATCATCGAGGTCGAGATCGTCAGTGCGAACTGGCGATAGAACTGGCCGCTGATCCCACCGAGAAAGGCACTCGGCAGGAAGACCGAACTGAGTACCAGCGTGATGGCGATGATCGGCCCCGTGATTTCGTTCATCGCGTTGATCGTGGCCGTCCGCGCGTCGTGCCCCTTCTCCAACCAGACCTCGATGTTTTCGAGTACGACGATCGCGTCATCGACCACGATTCCAATGGCCAGCACCAATCCGAACAGCGTCAGGTTGTTGATCGTGAAGCCCAGCATCGCCATCACCGCCAGCGTGCCGATCAGCGAGACCGGCACGTCGATCATCGGCAGGATCATCGACTTCCAGTCTTGCAGGAACAGCAGCACGACGATGGCGACCAGAATGATCGCGTCGCGCAGCGACTTGAAGACCTCGTGAACCGACTCGTTGATGAAGGGCGTCGTGTCGTAGACGATGGAGGCGTGCATGCCCCGTGGAAACTTCCCTTCGAGTTCTTTGACCTTCGCTCGGATGCCGTCCGCCGTGCCGAGCGCGTTCGATCCCGGCGTCTGGAAAATCGCGAGGCCCACCGACGGCTGGCCGTCCAGAGTGCATTCCGTATCCTGGTTCTTGGCCCCCAACTCCAGCCGCGCGATGTCGCGCAGTCGTGTCACCTGTCCGCTGGTCCCCGTCTTGACGACGATCTCCGCAAACTGATCGGGCTCGATCAGCCGCCCCAACGTGGTGAGCGAGTATTGAAAATCGAGACCACTCGGCACGGGAGGCTGCCCGACTCGCCCGGCCGCGACCTGGACGTTCTGCTCCTTCAACGCATTGACCACGTCACCGGCGGCCAGACTGCGTGACGCCATCTTGTCGGGGTCGAGCCACACGCGCATCGAGTAGTCCTGCTGACCGAGCAGCGTGATGTCGCCCACTCCCTTCAGCCGCAGCAACTCGTCGCGAATCTGAATCGTCGCGTAGTTGCTCAAATACAACTGGTCCTGCATCGAGCGACCGGTTGCCGGATCAGTGTCCGAATGCAAATTGACGACGAGCAGAATACTGGGCGACTTCTTTTTGGTGCTGACTCCCGTCGTCTTCACGACATCGGGCAGCTTGGGGACCGCCAGCGCGACACGGGTCTGAACGAGGATCGTCGCCATGTCGAGGTTCGTGCCGAGTTGAAACGTCACGCTCAGCTTGTAGCCGCCGTCGTTCGTGCATTGCGACGACATGTAGAGCATGTTCTCGACGCCGTTCACTTCCTGCTCGATCGGTGCGGCGATGGTCCCCTGGATGACGACGGCACTCGCGCCGGGATAGGCACATGTGACCTCGACCGTTGGCGGCGTGATCTCGGGATACTGTGCGATCGGCAGCGTCCCCAACGCCGCCAACCCGGCGAACACAATCACCAATGAGATGACCGTCGAAAACACCGGCCGGTCGATAAAGAACTTCGAGAACAAACGGCGTTCCTTGAATCAGTTCATTGCAGAGGGAAGAGTTTGAACCACGGATAACACAGATGGGCACGGATAAAGAGTCAAGTTCTTGTCTTGTCTTATCCTGTCCCCTCGCCCCGGCCTTGCGGGGAGAGGGTTAGGGTGAGGGGGCTTCTTGATCTGGGTGTCATCGTTCAGTGAGCACCCGCCGGC
>JAYUFF010000684.1:0-4528 GCA_043738825.1 Schlesneria sp. | reverse complement strand
GCACGAGTCGGAACCGGCAGCCCGCGACGACAGGCTCAGTTGCGATACCTGCGCCCCGACCTGCAACTGAGCGAAGTGCGAGGCAACGTCGAGACGCGACTGCGCAAACTGGACGAAGGCCAGTACGACGCACTCGTGCTGGCGGCTGCCGGACTGACGCGACTCGGGTTGGCTCACCGAGTCTCGTGCGAGTTGCCTCCCCCCATGATCTATCCCGCTGTCGGGCAGGGTGCCATCGGAGTCGAATGCCGGACGGACAACGATCGGGTGCGACGAGTTCTCTCCCTCATCACTGACTCACCAACGCGGGCCGCCGTCACCGCCGAGCGAAGTCTGCTGGCCACACTCCGCGCCGGCTGCCACGCGCCGCTGGGAGTCTCCACTCAGGTCGAGGGTGACGTGCTGCGATTGGAGGCGGTCGTCCTCCCGCAAGATGGATCGGAGCGCTGGATGGCCTGTGCTTCGGGTACGACCTGCGATGCCGAGTTTCTCGGGCAGCAAGTGGCCCAACGCCTGCTGATCCAGGGTGCTGGTCGCGTCCTACACGGTTAGCAATTGGAGGATGGGCACTCCTGCCCGTCCTGACTTCTCAAGGGTGAAGGGACGGGCAGGAGTGCCCATCCTCCAACGATCATCGCAACGAGAAGCACCGCACGTCGGAACTGCCGCGCACGTAGAGTCGGTCTCCGACAATCGCCGGATGCGAGTAGACGCCCGAGTCGTCGTCGATGAGCTGCGCTCGCGAGACTTGCTTGAACTCGTTGGCCGTCGCGTCGATCAGCAGCACCTCACCGTGCATGCCCGCGACGAGCAGTCGCGTGTCGGAGGCGATCAGGCTGGCGAAGTGCCGGAATGTCTTGCTCTCCGCCGTCCAGATCGGCTTCAACCCGTTCGACAGATCGAGGCAATGCAGATCGTTCCAGACGCCGAACAGCCGGTCACCCACAACAATCGGCGAGTGCGTGTCGGGCGCGAGGTCTTCGTACACGGCCAGCGGCTTGTCGATCAACCGGCCTTCACCGTCGAAGCCGAACAGGCGCGTGTCGTTGTTCTCCGTGGAGAGGATCAGTTTGTCTCGCCACAGCATCGGCGTCGGCACGTTGAAGTCGTTCGATCGCTTGGGAACGTGCCTCCACAACCGACGGCCATCCTGCGGATCCCAGCCGGAGATCGAAGTCGCTTCGTACCCGATGATCTGCTGCCGCCCGGCCACGGTCGCCACGATGAACGACGCGAAGGCGGATGCCTCACCCGGCGACTGCCAGACGACCTTGCCGGTCGTCGGTTCGAGTGCGATGACGGACGCTTCCGGCCCGCCGGGGTTCACGATCAGTTTGTCATCGACCATCAGCGGTGAGGAGGCATGGCCCCAGACCATCTTGCTCGTGACGGCGAACTCTCGCCGCAGATCCTTCTTCCAGACGACCTCTCCCGACGCGAGCTTCGCGCAGGTGAGATGCCCGAACGCACCAAGAAAGTAGACGAGATCGCCGTGAATGAGCGGCGTCGCGCGCGGCGAGTTGCCGTAGTCCAGATCGCCCTTCGCCGGATACGACACCTTCCAGAGTTCGTTGCCGGTGGCCGCATCGAGACAACGGAAGGCATCGACCGTGTCGGCAGACTCGCGATCCGAAACGATCACGATTTTTGAAGTCGCTGCGATCCCGCCCACGCCCGCACCGCGCAGCCGCTTGCGCCACAGAGGCTTCATTTCGGCAGGCAGTTCGTCGGGCAGCCATCCGATGCGGCCATCGCGCTGCGGTCCTCGCCAACCCGTCCAGTCAACGGGCTGCGGGACGCCGGCTACTTTTTTTTGGCGGACACCGCGCTGGCATCGGCCACTTCGACGAAGCCGAGCTGTGTTTCGAGAGCCTCGCACAACTTCGGCGATTCAATCAGTTCGAGCAGCGTTTCCATGACGGCCGCTCGTTCCTTGCCGCTCAACCTCTCGGTGGCAAACGCCGTGACGAACGCGACGGGCGCGGTCTTGCCGACGACGCGCAGGTCTCCCTTTTGAATCGTGCCGCAACCTTCGAGCAACGGCGCGGCGTAGCTGCTGATGACGGTCGCCGCACGAACTTCAGCTCCCAGTTCGAGGATCTTCGTCGCGCCGTCACTGCATGCCGAACAGGTCTCCAACTTGGCGGGAGCCTCCACGCCGTGCTGCTTGAGCAATGCGAGGGCCGCCTTGTGCTTCTCGTCACATTCCTCGGGGCCGAACAGAATTCGATAGCCTTTCAAATCGGCAACGCTCTTCGCGGGATCTTTTGAAGGGACGACGATCAGCCCCTGCTGTGTCGTCACGCCGTCCTTGCCGCTCAGCGAGCCGATCGGCGTCACTTCGAGGTTGCTTGCCTTGGCATCGAACTCGACGACCGACCGCTTGCCGATGATCAGGTCCACGCCCGTCGAGAGCTTGCCGTCCCGAAGTGCCCCGACGAGCGACTCGGAAAACACGGTCTTCACTGCTCGGTTGTGCTGCTTCGCGAGATGACTCGCCAGTTCCAGGTAGTCCCGTTGCGCGTAGCCCTTCACGCACGGACACGACAACTCCTTGGCCAGCGGGTCCATGACAAGCAGCACCAATTCCTTCACGCCGAGCGCAGAGGCAGGCTTCTCCTCCTCAGCCGACAACAAATTCGCGGCCAAGAATGGCGACGAGGCAATCGCCGTCAAAGCCGTTCGACGAGTGAGACTTGGCATGGCTGTTTCCCAATCCGACCTAGTGCTGTGTCACAGCTTGATCTTGGGGTAGCCACGCTCGCCAGAGCGTGGGGTAAGTCCATCATCTCGCCCACGTTCTGGCGAACGTGGCTACAATTTTCAAACCGCTTCTACCGGCCCTTCGAGACCTTCTTGTCAGCCTTCGCGTCTGTCGTCGGCTCTTCTGCCGGTTTCTCGTCGTCGGCCTTCTGATTGAGGATCACGATGCGCGAGCCTTGCAGATCGAAGAAGTAAGCCTTCTCGCCGTTGGGGGACAGGTTGATGGTGACGTTCTTGCAACCGCCGCTCACCTTGGCCTGACCGACGATGCCAAGGAAGCTGCCCTCTTTGGTGAACCGCTTGATGTAGCCTTCGGACTCGGCGGTGAGGACTTCCCCGTTCGAGCCGAAGCAGAGATTCATCGGGTTGCAGCAGCCACCAAACTTCGCGCCCGCTCCGCCGTTGCGATCTCCCTCGCCCCAGTGCCGGACTTGCTTTCCTTCGCGATCATATTGGACCACGCGCTTGCGGCTGTTCTCGGCCACGAAGATGCCGTCCTCACAGCAGCGGATGTCCATCTGACCGCAGCAGCCGGACAGACCGGAGACGATCTGTTCGGCTCCTTCAAAGTCGAGACTTGTTCGCCAGATTGCGTAGCCGTAGCCCTTCATCACGCCCGACGCGATGAAGACGTCCTTGTCGGAAACGGTCAGAGCGTTGGTGATCTTCAGCCTACCGGTCAGGTCATTGATGACATCGTCGATCTTCCGTTCGCCGCGCTGCTTGTAGAAAGTCATCAGCGACTTGTTGTTCGTCTCCAGATTTTTCACGGTCATTTCGAGCGTGCGGATCTGACGCTTGGCTGCGGCGGTTCGCTCTTCTTCTGGCTTGGCCTCCAACTTTTCCTTGTGTTCCGCCAGCAGCTTCTTCTGGGCATCGACCTGCTCGGTCATCTGTTTGAGTTGTTCGGCGTATTGCTCCTTCTCTTCTTCGAGTTGAGCCTCGGCCTCTTCCTTCAGCTTGTCGGAGTCTTTGAGCAGCTTGGCAACGTGCGGGAGGTCGGCCTTGGCGAGTTCCTTCCCTTCGGCATCGAACTTCGCAATTTTGCCATTGCCCGAGACGTAGATCAGTCCGCTCGGAGCGATCGCGATCGACTGGACAGCAAAATCGACGGTCCACTGTCGCAGATCCTTGCCGTCGCCATCGAAGACTCGAATCTCGGACGAATTGTTCTTCCCTTCCAGCTTCACGTTGCCGAACGGCCGCGAGGGACCAACGACGGCGAAGATGTGTCCATCGGCGTTGACCGCGAACGATTGGAGTTGATGCCCCGACCGCTCGCCTCGAATTTTGATGTCGCCGATTTGCTTGTGAGTGCTGCCAGCCACATCGACCGGCTTGGTCTCTTCGGTCGCCGCGCCGACCAGCGTCGAAAGAGCGTTCAGCAGGAGCTTGCCGTTCGCGGCATCGTCCGCCGCAGACGCTTCTGCAGGAGGAGCCGCGATCAGCGAAGGGCCGCGCGACACCAACACCAGCGCCGTGAGCAAACCCACCGTCAGGCGACTCGAACGAAACCAGCGTGAAGTCCAATTCAGCGACATGGCAACGACTCCGTTTGCGGTTTGGGCTCAGACTGCTGCGTGACACACTTTGGCGAACGGACCAGATCGGCCGCCCGGCGATTCAATGGGCGAGACGATACACACCGCAGAGACAAAATGTCAAAGGGGCTTTCGTGGACCAGCCGTGATTGGGTGCTAGGAGAGCGGCAGAAATTGTTTTACCAACACTCACCCGAAGCGTGAGCGAGGGAATGCAGCCAAAG
>JAYUFF010000683.1:0-1690 GCA_043738825.1 Schlesneria sp. | reverse complement strand
AACAACGCGGCATCGACTGGCACTTTCAACTTGAAGACGCTCGAGTCAGACTCAAGCGGCTCTACCCAAAAATCAAGACCTGACAGGGCACTAGTGCTTCGTCACTTCTTGATTTTCGGGTTCAGCAAATCAGCCGAAACGCGCTAGCGTCCGGTTCTAACCGTGGGCTAGCGCCCAGCGGCTGATGGATTCAACCTCAACCCGAAATCTCAGGTGTGACGCAGCACTACCGACTCGATGAGCGGGCGGGCGGCACCTCGCCGCTGACGGTGACGAGGCCGCTGGAGAGAGAAGCGGCGTGCGCGGCGAAGCGTTCGTCGGCCTGAGGGATCGCGGTTCGCAGTCGGCTCGATAACGAACCGGGCTTCCCGTTCGATTGCAGTTCGTGCAGATAGCTCAACAGCACGTCGCGCGAGTCGTCGCTGTGGTGCAGCAGGAAGTGAACCCAGGCCCACGCTTCCTGATAGTCGGCCTTCTGCATGTCGTTCACGGCTTCCAGCGATTCGAGCCGCTCCAGATTCGGATGCCAGCCCCGCGCGAAGTCGCTCGCCAGACGGGTCGCGTACTCGCGATTGAGCCCCGCCGGACGACTGGCGACCTCGAAGTACTCGGCCAGCCCCTCGTCGAGCCACAGCGGGACGTCTTGCAGAGAAGCATGCAGCACACCGTGCGTGTACTCGTGACGCAGGTCTTCCTGAATCTTCTCGCCCCAGAACGTATAGACCGCCAGTTCCTTGGACGTGCCGACGAAGTAGGCTCGACGCGGCGGCAGCAGGGGATACCGCGCATGCAGATACTGCGCGTAGCGGACTTCATCCGAGAACAGATAGATGGTCACCGGCTGCTTCTGCACGGGGAGGTGCAGCGTGTCGGCGATCACGTCGCGCAGACCGTCCAACTCGCGCAGGAGCGTGTGATCCTTGGGCAGTTTGAGATCGCTACGGACGAGCAGATGCTCGTTCTCCATCGCGCGGCGCGTCGGCAATCCAATGGGCGACGGACGCGAGATCGCGTGACAACCGCACAAGCCGAGCATCACAATCAGGCCGCCACACACGACAGGTCGCGCCGCGCGCAACAGCCTCACCAAACGGCCGCCCGTTGTCGTGAGGTTACTGGCAGCGGCGGTGTCACGGTGCGAGCCGGTCATCGTCGAGATCGTGTCCGAGGAATCCAGAATTTTGCGGCGAATCCTCGTCCCCCGCCCGGCTCGCCCCACCGTGGGGCGGGATTCTTGCAGAAGGTGTCAGACGGGACAAGACCGTCCGGACAAGCCGGGTGCAATCGTCAATTGGTGGTCGTCTTCCGGTCCCCTCTCCCCCGTCTTCGGGGGAGAGGGTTAGGGTGAGGGGGCCAAGCGGTCGAGTGACATTGGATTTGGTGAACGAAACAAAACGGGATCGGTCGCCGTGGCTCCGTGTGGTGCAACTCTAAGACGAATCCCCCTCACCCTCTCCCCCCGAAGACGGGCGGGAGAGGGGACCAGAAATGGCGACCACCAAGGAACGACAACACCCGGACAAGGTCGTTCCCGCCCCGCACGAGTGCCCTGCGCGAGGTGGCTCGATATCATCCGGGCATCGTCACAGTTCCTTCTCGCTTTCGCGATTGAATCCTCTCATGGCCAAGACTCTGCTCGAATACGCCGACTGGTTGGCTGAACGAAAACTGCGCTGGCCCGCCGCGCCCC
>JAYUFF010000682.1:0-4537 GCA_043738825.1 Schlesneria sp. | reverse complement strand
TGACTGAAACGATGCGCGAGTTCCAACAGCCCGGCGGCAGCAGTGCCGCCGGGCTGTTTCATCGAATCTGCCCTGCGATTGGCTGTCCGAAAATTCGGCTCGTCGAACTTGCCTGAGATGTCGGCCTTGGGTGCCACGGTCACGGCTTTGCGTGGCCGTGGCACCTCGCGCGATTCATTCGGCGCAGGCGGCACTCGACAGCGAGGCGAGCACCATCAGGCTTTCAGCCCACTCGCGCAGATCGTCCTTCAATTCTTGAACGAGCACTTCATTCGGGGCGCGATGCACAATCCGGTCGCGCAGCCGTTGCAGCTTGTCGAAGGGAACGAGGCCACTCATGGCGAAGCGGCTGGTCGGAAGTCCTCGTCCCGGTTCATCGGCCAGCGTTGGCAGATAGATCGCCGGCCCGGAACGCGGTCGTGACATGAGCAGCATGTCGAGCGTGGCCACCAGCCAGCGATCGCGCTGAACACACGCCGGTTCCTCCAGCAGCAGACGCAGATCACCGAGCAGCAGGTAGTCGAGGGACACTCGCACGGACTCCGGGCGCGCGGCCACGGGAACAGTAGCAATCATGAACGGGTCATCCGGCTTGACGGGGCTGGCCAATCAGGCCACGGGTGCGAGCGCACGGTTCACCATGCGGCATGGCAACCGGCGTGCCGAGCCTCGGCGGCAAGTCCTCACTTTGCACATCAGCCTTTGCAAACGCCCGATCGGCCATGACTTGAGCCGACGCACCGCGCCAGCGCCGTTGGCCAATCAGCCTCGACCACAAACAATCACCCGCGTCTCGCACCTCGTTTGGGGCAGTCGTGCGAGTTTCTCCGGCAACCAGTCGGTTGAGCCGCGTCGAGCCACCGCGCGCCCGAATGATTCACGCTCCCCTTGAAGCCTGACACGCCAGCGAAGGGATCGAGAGTGAATTGGCTTGGATTGCGAGTCCGGCTTCGATCCGACGGACTGTCAGCGACAGGTCGGGGTGATGAATCATCCAGGCTCGCGAAAACGATCTTGCCGCAGGACCGGGAGGTCTACTACAACCCCGCCCTCCCGTTCCGAAAGTCATCTCCCCTCGGTCTTGTTCCCGCTCGCGCGGGTCTCGTTGTCGTCCGCACTTCCTCAAGACATGGTGCCTTCATGCCCCCATCCATTCGCCCCGTCGGCCTGACTCTCGCCCTGGCCGTGACGTTGATGATCGGCTGCACCTCCGCCCGTCAGACCAACACCGCTCGCACGGCACGCGAGCAACTGCTGATCTCCAACGCCGTCGATCAGGCACTGGCCAAGGTCGATTTCGGAGCCTTCCAGGGATCGAAGGTTTTCATCGACGACAAGTACCTCGAATGCACCGACAAGGGCTATTTGGTCGGCTCGATCCGGCATCGCCTGATGATCAACGGGGCCACGATTGTCGCGAAGTTTGAGGAATCCGAAGTCGCGATGGAACTGCGCAGCGGTGGAGTCGGCACCGACAACGCCGACTCGTACGTCGGAATGCCCGCCATCGTGCTGCCGGGCATGCTGACGCTGCCCGAGGTGAAACTGATCACGCGCGGCCAGCAGACGGCTCTCGCCAAGATCGGCCTCGTGGCCTACGACACCAAGACGCAGCAGTTGCTCGGCGCGGGAGGCGTCTCGTCGTCGCAGTCGGATGACACCAACCTCTACGTCCTCGGCATCGGCCCGTTCCAGTCGGGGACCGCCCGCGACGAGTTGGACAACACGACGCCGCGCCGCATCAGCCAGCCGAACCAACCGCTGCCCAGCACCGTCGCGTTCCAAGCCAACGACGAAGAACGAACGACACCCGGTCGCCTGCAACTGACCGGCGACCAACGAACCGAAAAAGAATCACCGCGCTGAATCACGCGACTCCAATCTCTTTCTTCTTCCCCTCGCCCCCTTGGGGAGAGGGGCCGGGGGTGAGACGCGATCAAGATCGACCCATTTCATCAGACCAGTGCTACTTCTTCGCTGGCACCGCCGTCAGCCAGAGGTGCGAGGTCTCGGCCCCGAACGTTTTCAACGGTGCCACGGCCATCCGTTCGAGGCTGCGCTCGCCGCCGACGCCGCGTCCCACGATGTGAATCGGTCCCGAGAACGCCGCGTCCGCATTGGTCTTCAGCATCAGCTTCACAATCTTCGCGCTGTCTCCCTTCGACTCCGACTTCGCGGGTTGAACGGTAACACCCTCGGGAAGTCCAACCACACTCAACTCGATCTCCTCCGCGAAGCCAGCCGCGCGCGAGACCGTGACGGGGACTTCCAATTCCTTGTCCGGCTTCACCACGAACGAGTCGCCCGCGACCGACAGCGCGAAGTCCGGCGAGACCTCGGTGATGTTGAGCAAGTAAACGAATCGCTCGCCATGATGCGCGAAGCGGTCGGTCACGGCGACGCGATGCTCGCCATCGGCTGGCAAAACAAACTCAATGTCGGGATCGGCCGACTCGCGTCCCTCGTCGTCCGCCTCCTTGAGCACCGTCCCTTTCGCATCGTAGATCCGCAGCACCGGGTCGAGCGGCGAGCCAGCATCCCGCGCGATGACCTCGAACCGCAACCGCTGTCCCTTCTTCCCCGTGAACCGAAACGCATCGACATCGCGCAGCGAATCGATGTGTCCCGTCACACTGAGCGGCAACTCCACGGCCTGAGCCTGCGCGAGGTCGTTCGGCTCCTGCTCGATGATCGTCGGATGCGGCACGACCAACACACTCGCTGGCAAACGGTGTGACCAGCCGGGCAACGGCCATGCGAATCGCTCGCCCACCGCTGACAGAGGCGGCTCGACATCAACGGCTCCATCGCCGACGTTCCAGCCGCGCACTTCGATTCGCCGCATCGCGCCGGCTTGCACGGCCAACGGAAGGACTCGATCCACGAACGGCCCCGTCGTCACCGTCAGTCGATAAACCGCAGCCGGACTGCCGAACAACCGGATGCTGCTGTCGGGAGCCATCGGCAGCGACCAGGTGCGCAGGAAATACGTCCCGTCCGCCGGAGCCGTGAACACAAGCTGCGGGTCGAATCCCTGATCGTCCTCGTTCTGTTCGAGCACGAAACCGTCAGGGCTGAGCACCTGCAACGTGGCATCCTGCGTCGAGCCGATCACGCGGCTGGCCATCAATGACGCGACGACCGTCTGCCCCTGTTTCAACGGCACGGCAAACGAGTCCGTGTCTCCCCCTTTGCCGTGCTGGCCGTTCACCACGACCGTCGGCTCGGTCAACGACTGCGCTTTCACCCAATCGTCGTTCGGTTCGACCTCGTTGATCTCGGGCAGTGTCCCGATCACAAACGGCCGCAGTCCGGACGAGCCTTCCTCATTGAAGAACCTCAACCAGCAAACCCCCGGCTCGGCGTCGGAGGCCACATCGACCGAGATCGGCCCCGGCTTCTCCGGCAACGTCACTTTCACTCCGGGTCGCGAACACCAAACGCGCACCGCGCCGTCCCCGATCTTTCCCTGAATCGTCACGCTCACCGAAGTCCCTCGCCGCGCTCCCGCCGGAAACAGCGAGGTCACATCCGGCGCAGCCGCTTCGGCCAGCCCGGCACATCCCAAAACGACAGCGAATCCCAAAACCAGCCCGACGCGCAAGCGAGGGCTTGGCTCACAACATCGGGCAACCCCTCGCTTGCGCGTCGGGCTAGTGTTGAAACTGCGTGTTGTCATCGAACGACCTGTCCTGATTTCTGTGATCGCCTCGGCCACCTTGGCGGAGCCAGCACAAACGAGCCAACCACCATCAACCCGAACGCCGTGTAAATCACCGCGAACACCCACGGCTCGGCATCATAGAACAGTAGATCGTGAACCAGATTGGCGAGGAAGGCTCCGCGATATGCCTGCTGCCCCGCCGCCTCGCGAAGCTGCTGCTCCCACGTCGTCAGCGGACACGTGATCCCGGCCCACGCCTCACCGACGACGATCACGATCATCGCCAGATGCCCGCCCCGCAGCCAGACGTTCCGCACCCACTCGTGCTTCCGCACGATGCCCCACCAAATCGCAGGCAGACCCAGTACCACAGTCAGCACGTAGGCCATGTGGATGATCACGACGAGATCGGCGGCAAGGCGATAGAAGAGCGACATGCAGTGGGGACTCGGGAGTCGCTGCGTTTATTCCCCACGCCGCCTGATGCGAAACGTTTAGCCGCAACGCCAACGGCGTGCGCGAGATTCACGGTACGCCCGCATCTGTTGAAGCCGGGGCTGGAGTTCGTTTTTTCAGCGTCTGCCTCACGGTCTCGGGGCACACCGAGTCCGCCACGCACCGTTCCACCAGCTTGTCGGCGAGCCGTGGCCGTGTCCAACGGACGCGGCCTGCGGGAGCGGGAGCGGCACGGCCACCCACCGCGCCTCACTGGCCCCGTCCCACCGGCGCGGCTTGGTCCGGGTGGGCGGTTGTCGATCCGGAGCCGCCTCGAACGGCTTTGCACAAAAAATGTAGGGTGGGCACTGCCCACCACAAACGATGGTGGAATGGTGGGCAGTGCCCACCCTACATGAAGTATGCAACCTGATTATT